>NZ_PSUG01000016.1:0-69406 GCF_002931755.1 Rathayibacter sp. AY2B3
CGGGCGTCTCGCTCTCGATGGTCACCGAGGGCGCGCTCGAGCTCCTCCTCCCCTCCGGGAGCGTCCGGGCGGAGCGCGGGCAGGCCGTCTTCACCCGGGCGACGCGCGTCCTCGGGACGAGGAACACGGATCCGGTCGGCACGATCGAGATCGTCTTCGGATCGACGTCCTCCCGGTTCGACCTGCAGCTCGGGGAGGAGCCGCTGCTCGTCGAGGGCGCCCTCCGAGGGGTCCGGACCCTCTCCGCGCTCGCCAACGAGATCCTCGGGAGCACCGACGAGTCGTCGATCCCGCTCCCGACCGGCTACCGGACGGCGCTGGAGGCGCTCGCCTCCGACGTCCTCGATCGGATCGGACCGGACCTGCCGCGGACGCTCGACCCCGCGGACCGCCGCCTCGTCCTCGGCGCGCGGCGGATCATCCGGGAACGGCTCGGCGATCCGGCTCTCTCCGTCCGCCGCCTCGCGGCCGAGCTCGCCGTCAGCGAGCGGAGGCTGCAGCGCGCGTTCGCACCGACCGGCACCACGGCGAAGGGCGCCCTGCGGCTCGCCCGAGCGGAGACGGCGGAGAAGCTGCTGCGCACCTACCCGGCGGTGACGCCGATCGAAGCGGAGCTCGTCGCGCACCAGGTCGGGCTGCCCGGCGTCCGCGCCCTGAAGGACCACCTCGCCGCCCACGGGCTGTCCCTCCCGGGTCCGGCGCGGTCGTCCGTCACTCCCGTCCGGCCGGATCCTCCTCGGGAACGACCGGGACCGGCTCCGTCACGCCGATCGTGCTGACGATCGGCACGACACCGGTCCGGACGAACGGCTCCTCCGCCGCGGTCGACGGCTCGTCCGGCAGCGGCGCGGGCGAGCCCGGGGACGACTCGTCCGGGGCCGGTGCGCCCGCCTGCTGCTCGGGGGCCGCCGCGGCGTCGTCCTGGTAGAGGACGTCGGCGGCGAGGGCCTGCTCCATGCCGCGGTCGCGACGCGTCCGGGCGCGGACCGGCGCCACGGCCCGCACGATCGGAGTGCGCAGCCGGCGGTAGGCGATGCGGCCGAGCGTGACTCCGCCGGCGAGGCCCAGCGCGATCATGCCCGCCTGCAGCAGGAGCTCGATCCCGGCGCTCGGGCCGGCGTTCGAGGTGAGGCCGAGGACGCCGCGGTAGAGGGTGAGGCCGGGCAGGAGGGGGACGATCGCGCACGCGGTGGTCACCACGGCGGGCACCCGCATCCGCTCGGCCAGCATCTCGCCGAGCAGTCCGATCGCCAGCGCCGGGAGGGCGTTGGCCATGAGCGGCGCGAAACCCGAGGTGGTCAGCGAGTCGGAGACGAGGAACGCGCCGGCGCCGGTGAGGGCGGCGATGAGCGCGGGCCGCGGCGGGGTGTGCGACGAGAGCGCCCAGGCGCCGGCCGCGACCCCGGCGCCGAGCACCTGCACGGCGGCCGGCCAGGGGCGGGCGTAGGAGTCGACCAGCACCAGCTCGACCCCGAGCGAGCGCGCGCCGTCCAGCACCACGGCGATGCCGACGACGATGCCCAGCGTCAGCAGTCCGACCTCGAGCAGCCGGCCGCCCGCCGTGATCGGGAACCCGTTGATCGCGTCGTCCGCCGCTCCCACGAACGAGAGCCCGGCGAGGAGCACGACCACCCCCGACGCGACGACGAGCGCGGGCGGGAGCACCGCCAGCTCCACGGGCAGCCGCGGCACGACCGCGAGCAGCACCACCGCCACTCCGGTCGCCAGCGCGGCACCGGCGATCTGCTGGAAGAAGGCGGGCAGGCCCCAGCGTGCGAGCAGCTGGTTGACCAGGTCGATCGCGGCGGCCGTCGCAGCGGCGAGGAGCACGACGAGGGGTCCGCCCCCGAGCAGGAGCGCGACGCCCGCGGCCATCAGCGCGAGCGTGAGGGTGACGACTCCGCGGCGGTAGCGGTGCGGCTGGACGAGGATCGCGTCGAGCCGGTCGTGCGCGGCCTCGAACTGGTGCCGGGCCTCCTCGCGGGCCTCGGCGGAGTCGACGGCGTCGGCGACCCGCACCTCCGGCGAGCCCTCGGTGATGGCGGTGACGAGCGCCGTCACGCGGGCGAGTCGCTCGTAGTCGGCGCTGCGGGAGGGGACGACGCGCAGCACGCTCACGCTGGGGGAGTCGTCGCCTCCGTCGTGCACGACCAGGATCGACGTGAAGGTGAGGTCGACCTGGCACTCGATGCCGTACGCGCGGCACACCCGCTGGATCGTCTCGGTCACCTCGGCGGCCGCGGACCCCAGCGAGAGCAGCGTCTCGCCCAGCCGCACGGCCAGCTCGAGCACCCCGCGGACCGTCTGCTCGGCGAGGAGCGCCCGTTGCGCTCGACGGCTCACCGGGGCCGCGGGCCGCTGCCCGCCGAGCTTGCCGACGACCTGCTGCAGAAGACGAGGAGAGCGCACCGTCCAGGGTAGGCATGCGGGGGCCGGTCCGGGGACGGGTCGCGGCCGCGGCTCCTGCTCCGGCCCCCCGTTCAGCACCGCTCGGCCGCGCGGCTCGGTAGCATCGGCGCGGAAGAAGAGATGAGCGGGCGCACGATGCCCGACCGATCGGATGTCGTCGCCGTGCTGGACGCGCTGATCGCTCTGCTCGAGGAGTACGAGCGCCCGCAGTGGGCCGTCGTCCTGCGCCACGATCGATCGCGTCTGCGATCCGGTGACGACGGAGCGTACGACGTCCTCCGGTACCGGCTGTCGGCGCCTCGGGGGCTGCGGGAGACGACGACAGGGCTCGCCGATCGGCGACTGAACGAGCGCTTCCGGGTGCTGGTCGATCGGCTCGACGGGCTCCTGGTGCCCGACCGCGCAGTCGACTCCGACTCGACGCCGCTGCCTCCGCCGGACTTCGGTGAGCGCACGGAGCGGACGGCGCCCGCGCCGGTCATCCATTCCGCAGCCGCCTACGTGCGCGGCACGCTCCTTCTGCTGGGCGGGGGGCGGTTCTACCGGTCCACCTGGACGGTCCTCTCTCGTGATGACCGCGATCGCCTGCGTCCCATGCTCCGGGTGTGGGTGCCGTGCGAGGTCGTCAGCGTGGAGGAGTGCCGGAGTCTTCAGCACGCCTGTCTCGGCTGGTGGCTGACGCTCGCCGGGATCGTGCCCGCCTTCGCGGCCGTGGCCGTCTTCGTCGCGCCGCCGCCGACGTTCGGCCTGCTCTACAGCGTCTGCTTCGTGCTGCTCGTTGCGGCCGCGGTGATGGTTGGAGTGGTGGAACGGCGTCGCTCCGCGGTGGCCGCGCTCTGGAGCGAGCGGACCGGGCGGCTCGTCGCGCCGATCAGCCGAGGAGTGCCGTCGCGCGAAGCCGAGCGTCGCCCGCCTCGCTGATCCGCGGCCGGGGGCTGCGAGCGCGTCGCCCTCAGAAGGAGGCGTGCACCCGGGTCGTCAGCCAGAGGGCGGCTTCGAGCTCGGTGTGCAGCTCGCGGCCGAGGGCGAGCCAGCGCTCCTCCGCCTCGGCGCTCCTCCAGCCCTCGAACACGTCGCACCCGGACGCCCAGAGCTCCTGCCAGCGGAGCAGCGGTCCGAGCAGGGCCTCCGGGACGCCGACCGCACCCGGATCGTCGATCATGCCGTCGACTCCCCAGAGCGGATACCCCGCGCAGTGGTCGGGGGACAGGCGCAGATCCGTGAGCCGCCCCTCCCGATCGGCCCGCGCGCGGGCGAGGGTGCCCTCCTCCGTCGCGAAGCGCGGGACGATCCACTCGACCTGCGTGACGGGGTCGACGACTCGGCGTTCCACGGCTCCTCCTCCGCTCCTCGATGCGCGCACGACCGTAGCAGGGGCGTTCCACGCCGCGTCGGAGGGCGCCTGCCTACACTGGCGAGCGACTGCGTCCGCCAACGGGCGGGCGGGGCGAGGGGTGGGAGCGCATGAGGGTTCACGAGCGCGCGGTGCGGCACGGGCGGCTCCGGCGGCGATCCGGGGTGCGGACAGTCGTGGTCGGGATCGCGGCGGTGGTCGGCGTCCTCGCCGTCAGCGCCACCTCGCTCGTGGCGATCGCGACGGTGAGCATCAGCCGGAACGTCGCCGACAACGCGGTCGACCTGGGCGTCGCTCCTCCCACCGCGGGGAACGTGCAGATGGGCGCGGTCGAGGGCGGCTTCGACGTCCTGGTGGTCGGCACCGACAACGACGCGACGCAGGGCGACACGTTCGGCGTCCGCGACGACACGCTCAACGACGTCAACATCCTTCTCCACGTCTCGGCCGACCATCGCAGCGCGACGGTGATCAGCTTCCCGCGCGACCTGATCCTGGACCGTCCCGCCTGCACCGATCCGGAGACGGGCGTCGTCACCGAGGCGACCACCGGCGTCCCGCTCAACTCCGCGTTCCAGTACGGCGGGCTCGCCTGCGTCAACGACACCCTGCAGCAGTTCACCGGGCTGACCGTGCCCTACGCCGGCTGGGTGTCCTTCAACGGCGTCATCGAGATGAGCAACGCCGTCGGCGGCGTCCCGATCTGCCTCACCGGTCCGATCCTCGACACCGACTCGGGCCTCGACCTGCCCGCCGGCACCTCGACCGTCTCCGGGTCGATGGCCCTCTCGTTCCTCCGCAGCCGCCACGGCGTCGGCGACCAGAGCGACCTCAGCCGCATCTCGTCGCAGCAGCAGTACCTGGCCTCCCTGATGCGCACCGTCCGCTCGGCCGACACCCTCTCGAACATCCCCGCCCTCTACGGACTCGCGCAGGCGACCTCCTCGAACGTGCACCTGTCGACGTCGCTCACGAGCCCGGCGACGATGATCTCGCTCGCCCTCGCGCTGAAGGACGTCGACCTCTCGAAGATGGTGTTCGTGCAGTACCCGGCGCTCGACGACCCGGACTACCCGGGCAAGGTCGTGCCCAACGCCGAGGTCGGGGCCGAGCTCATGAACCGCGTCCTCAACGACCAGCCGGTGACCCTCGCATCCGACGCTCCGGCGGAGGAGGCGCCCGCGGAGGAGGCGCCCGCGGACGGCGGCGCGGCTCCGACGGATCCCACTCCCGTCGCCGTCGACGCTCCGGGTCAGACCGCGGCGGAGGAGACCTGCGCGGTGCCGTCCGACTGACCCGACGGGTCTCGCGACCGCGAAGGCGCCCGGGCGGTGTGCCCGGGCGCCTTCGTCGTCCGCGGTGCGTGGCCGTCTACGCGCGGCGGCGGAGCACCGTCAGGGCGAGACCGCCGAGGATGCCGAAGGCGGCCAGGGCGAGCGGCGCGGTCGTCGAGACGCCGGTCGAGGCGAGGACAGGGCGTTGGCCGCCCGTCTGCGCAGCGGGTCCGGAGCCGGCCGGGTGCCCTGCGGGCCCGGCGCCGACAGGGTGCGCCGTGACCGCGGCGACCGCGGCGGAGCAGTCGGCCTCTCCGGCGATCGGGTCCTCCTCCGTCAGGGTGTAGTCGTAGGAGGTGCTCGCCACGAGACCGCTCGACGTGCCGCGGGCGATGACGCAGTAGATCTCGCTCGCCGGGTCCTGCAGCGGGTACTGGCCGAGGGAGATCAGGCTCCAGCCGAGCGCGTCGACGCCGACCTCGAGGCTCGAGCCGCCGCCCGTGAGCGTCTGGCGCGCACCCGAGGTCGAGAAGACGCCGATCGAGACGGTCTCGTCCGCGCCGAAGCCGAGGAGAGCGCCACCGCTGGTGGGCTGTCCGTCCGCCGGGGCGGGCTCGGGCGAAGCCCCCTGGGGCCAGATCCGGATCGCGGTGCGCGAGGGAACCTGCTCGAGCGACGACGTCACGGAGCGTCCGCTGGTCTCTCCCGTGGCGGTGACGGTGAAGGTGCCCAGCTGGTCCGCCATGGTGTCGGCGTCGAGCAGGACGAAGGCCTCGCCCGAGAGCGGGGTCGGCGCGGGGGGCACGAGGGCGGAGGTGCTGCCGTCGGGCGCGGTGAGCGTGACGGACACGTCCTCGCCGCGGTCGAATCCGCGGAACGAGGCGACGACGCCGTAGATCCGGAACTCGCCGACCTGGATGTCCGCACCGGCCGGGAGCACCCCGCCGTCCTCCCGGTTCTGGAAGACGACGCTCGTGTCGGGCTGCGTCACGGTCAGCTCGACGGCATCGGAGGCGACACGGGCGCCGGAGGCGTCGAGTCCCTCCGCGATGACGGAGATCGTCTCGCCGGGGAGCGGGAGATGGGGGTCCACCGCGACGCCGTCCGCGTCGGTGGGGAGCCAGTCCCGGAGGCGGAGCTCGCCGGAGGCGGTGATCACGCTGGTGGTGACGGCCTCCTCCGAGTCGCCGTCGCGGAGCACGACGACGGCGACGGTGCCGGGCTGGAAACCGGTCCCGGACACGTCCAGGCCGCCGGCCCAGCCCTCCGCCGACGGGATCGCGGAGAACGCCGAGCCCGCTTCGTAGGTGGTGCGGTCGAGGGCGATCGCCAGGGGCGACTGCGCGCTCTCGACGGGCGCGATGGTCGGAGCCGGAGTGGGCGCCGGAGTCGAGGCCGGCTGCGGCGTCGCCGTGGGCTCCGGAGTCGCGGTCGGCTCCGCGGTGGGAGCCGGCTCGGCCGGTGCAGGACTCGAGGCGGCGTCCGGGACGACCTCGGTGGCCAGAGCGACGGACGGGAACGCGAGCGCCCCCAGCAGTGCCGCAGTGGTGATGACGGTGACGCCGTGGCGTCGTCGCGCAGAGCGCACGATTCCTGCTTCCTCCGAGCCGCTGATCGCGGTCGGCTTCCCCATGAGCGGGGGACGCTCGCCCCCTGTCGCTGAGTGTGTCCTATGCGGAACCTCAGCCGGTGCCGGATCCTGCAACGATCCGATCACGCCGCGCGGCGCGAGGTGACGGTTCGGTCACGGGCGCGCGCGGCGACCCGGACAGACTGGTGGGCGACGCTCCCCGGGGGGTCCTCAGACCGGCGGCACGACCAGCAGCACCACGCCGATCGCGGCGCTCACCGCGGCGACCACGCACCAGCGCTCCGCTCGTGTCCCCGCGGCTCCGCGCGTCCGCGCCACGGCGGCGAGCCCGATCGCGAGCACGGCGATGCCGACCTGCAGGGCCACCGTGGTCCGGATCAGCGCCCAGGCCTCGAAGGCGCTCGTTCCGGTCGATCCGGCGGCGAGCAGCGGCACTCCGCCGACGCCCGCCGGCACCAGCAGCAGGCCGGATCCGATCGCCAGCGCCGCGACCAGGTGGGCGAGCACGTCGTCCAGCGCGGTCCGTGGCGCGCAGACCGGCCCGAGCGCGGCGGCGCCGGGCCTCATCGCGACAGTGCGGAGGTGCATGGGGCGAGCGTAGGCCGGACCGCACCCGAGCGGACCCCCGGCGGAGGCCCCTGTCCGGTGGGCATTCCGGAGGAGGATCGGCGCTGAGCGTGCAGTCGACCGGC
This sequence comes from Rathayibacter sp. AY2B3, assembly GCF_002931755.1. NCBI lineage: Bacteria > Bacillati > Actinomycetota > Actinomycetes > Micrococcales > Microbacteriaceae > Rathayibacter > Rathayibacter sp. AY2B3. Next base: position 7,321 of record NZ_PSUG01000016.1, read on the forward strand.
CCGGTCCTCCGGTCGCTCGTCGACGCCGTCCGGGCGGTTCGCGACGCGGCCCCCGCTGCTCGCGCCACGGGCTTCAGCCGGGCGGCGCATGCTGGGTACGGTCGTCGCGGAGCCGGCCACGCGGACGCGGGAGGCCTCCGGCCGAGGAAGCGAGGACACGGTGAGCAACGGCGTTCAGCAGCTCGTCGACGCGATGCTCGACAAGGTCGAGGCGGAGCAGCCCCACATCGACCACACGATCACGATGACGCCGGTCAATGCGCTCTTCCTCCCGGTCCACGCGAGGGAGCTGCCGGCCCGCGACGTGGACGGGCCGCTGCGCGGGCACATCTACCGGGACTGCCTCGTGTGGGAGCAGGAGTTCCTCGACCACGTGGTGATCGTGTCGCCGGTGGTCGGGCGGGTCCCCGAGGAGGCCTGGGTGCCGAGCTTCTACGGGAACCTCCGCACCGGCGACATCGGACCGTTCCCACCGTTCGTCGACGACGACGAGTGAGCCCGGGCGCTCGCGCGTCCCCCTCGGCCCGGCCCGCGGTCCCGGTCGGCCTCGTGTCTCCCTGCACCCGCACCACCGCCTCGGGCAGGATCAGGGGATGCTCCTGCAGACGATCACCACCGGATCCGGACCGCGACACGTCGGGCTGGTGCACGGGCTCGGCGCGTCGGCGGCGACCTGGGGGCCGTTCGTCGAGCGGCTCGTCGCGACCGGCCGCTGCACCGTCACGGCCGTCGATCTGCGCGGGCACGGCGCGAGCGCACGGGCGGAGTCGTACCGGATCGACGACATGGCCGCCGATCTGGTCGAGTCGCTGCCGGCGGGGCTCCACAGCGTGGTCGGCCACTCGCTCGGCGGAGCGGTGCTGCAGCGCGCCGTCCCAGCGCTCGCGCCCGGCCGAGCCGTCTACCTCGATCCCGGGTTCGCCCTGTCGCTGCCGACGAGCGGCCTCGCCGGACGGCTGTTCTGGGCGGCACCGCTCCTGTCGCTCGGCCTCGCGCAGCTCGGGCAGGCGCGGGCGAGCGCCGCGGTCCGCGCCGCCTGCAGCCCCGAGACCCGCTCGCTCCTCGACGACGCGAAGAAGCGGTTCGACGCGCGGATGGCCGTCGGCGTGTTCCGGGACGTCGCCTTCCACCCGGTCCCGGTCGAGGCGCCGGCGGTCCCGTCGACGGTCGTGCTCTCCGACCAGTCGCCGGCGGTGCTGCCGGACGCCCTGGCGGCGCGGCTCGAGCAGCGGGGCTGGCAGGTGCGCCGGCTCCCGGGCGTGCACCACGACATGCAGCTCGAGGACCCGGAGAGGACGTTCGCCGCGATCGCCGACGTGCTCTAGCGGCGCGCACCTCCTCGGGTCGGGCGCCGGTGAGCGGGGATTCCCCGGAGCATCCGCGTTCCGACGACCGCGGAGGCGGGCGATACCGGAGCTCCGCCCGCCGTCCTCCTGCGCCCGCGGTCAGCGGACGGTCGTCGCGGCGGTGTCGGCGTTGCTGCGGATCGACGGGTCCGGCGTCCTGACCGAGAACGCGGCGGCGAAGGCCGACGCGGTGCCGGAGCCGGTGGCCGTGACGGTGATCCTCTCGGTGACGGTCCGCCCGTTCGCCAGACTCGAGCGCGGGTAGATCACGATGTTCCCGATACGGCTGTACGAGCCCGTGGCGGAGACGAACTGCACGGTCGGGGGGAGGACCACCTTCGAGTAGACGGACGTCGAGGCGGAGGGTCCGGCGTTCTTCGTGAGGAGCGTGTACGTGAACGTCCTCCCCTTCACCGCGGTGGTCGGCGCCGAGACGTCGACGCGCAGGTCCGCCTTCGTGGTCGCCTTCTGCGGAGAGACGGTCAGCGTGCTCGCCGCCTCGGCGGTGCCCGCCGAGTTCACCGCGCGGAGGGTGAAGCCGTAGGTCCCCGCGGTGGTCGGGGTACCGGTGAGGCGCCCGGAGACGTCGAGGGCGAGTCCGGGAGGCAGAGTGCCCGCTGCGACGGTGACGACCGGCGCCGGGGATCCGGTCGCCGTGTACGTGAAGTCGTAGGCGGAGCCGACCACGCCGGCCGCGGCCGTTCCCGAGAGGGTCGGAGCGGTCGCCGCCGGCCCGACGGTGAGGGTGTGCGGCGCGCCGGTGGTGGTGCCGAAGGTGGTGCGGGCGGACACGGTGAAGGAGGACGCTCCCTCGGCGGTCGGGGTGCCGGAGAGGACGCCCGCGGAGGTGAGGGCCAGGCCGGCCGGGAGGGACCCGGAGGAGAGCTCGAACGTCGACGCGCCGCCGGCGGTGAAGGTGTAGGAGAAGGGCGCTCCGAGAGGCGCCGTCACCGGAGGGGCGTCGGCCGTGAAGACGGGCCGAGCGCCGAGGGCGAGGCTGTGGAAGCTGCCGCCCGCCACGGCGGTGACGCCCGTGAGTCCCGTCGGCACGGAGGCCTCTCCGAAGCCGTCGTAGCCCCAGGCGGTGACGGTGCCGTCGCGGCGCACGGCGAGGCTGTGGTAGCCGCCGGCGGCGACGGCGGTGACGTCCGCGAGGCCGTCGGGGACGTCGGACTGGCCGTCGCTGTCGCTGCCCCAGGCGACGACGGTCCCGTCCGAGCGCAGCGCGAGGCTGTGGGAGGAGCCGGCGGAGACGGCGGTGACGCCGGAGAGTCCCGCGGGAACGTCGGTCTGCCCGAAGGCGTCGTCTCCCCAGGCGGTGACGGTGCCGTCGCGGTGCAGTGCGAGGTCGTGGAAGCGGCCGGCGGCGATGGCGACGACTCCGCTGAGCCCGTCCGGCACGGTCGCCTGTCCGGAGAAGTCGTATCCCCAGGCAGTGACGGTCCCGTCCTCGTGCAGGGCGAGGTTGTGGTAGCCGCCGGCGGCGATGGCGGTGACGTCGGTGAGCCCGTCCGGCACCGTGGCCTGCCCGTCGCCGTCGTCGCCCCAGGCGGTGACGGTCCCGTCCCTGCGCAGGGCGAGGCTGTGGTTGACGCCGGCGTCGACGGCGACGACGTCGTCCAGACCGGTCGGCACGGTGGCCTGCCCGCTGCTGTCCTCGCCCCAGGCGGCGACAGTGCCGTCGGCGCGCAGGGCGACGCTGTGGGAGCCGCCCGCGGCGATCGCCGTCGCGTCGGTGAGCCCTGCCGGCGCAGTGACCTGCCCGCTGGAGCCGTCACCCCAGCCGACGACACCGGTCGCAGCGGGAGCCGCGGCGACGGCGGTCAGAGGAGCCGTCGTCCCGATCAGGAGCGCGACGGTCGCCGTCAGCGCGAGCAGGCCGACCGCCGCCCGAGGCCTCGTCCTCCGCTCACGGGCGGAGCGGCGTGTGCCGGCGTCCGGGTCGGTCGGGCGGGAGGCGGAGGGAGAGTGCATGCTGGAGCCTTCGATCGGGTCGACCGTGGGCGGCCGTCTCCGAACAGTGGCACCCGGTCCCGCCGTCGACAACAGCCGCTAGCGGACATGTCCGCAACAGGGCAGCGGCGGGTCCGCGGAGGAGGCGTCCACCTCGGCTCGGGCCCGCGGAGCATCCGCCGCCGGTGCCGGGAGCGGTCCCGCCGGATCGCGCGCCCCGCTCGGTCGTGCCGACACCCCCCCCGACGCGAGGAAGGGCCGCCCCGAGGGACGGCCCTTCCTGCGACTCCGTCGGCCCTCGCTCCTCCAGAGGAGCCGGGCCGACGAGTGCTCAGTGCTGGCGGATCTTGTCGATCAGCTTCCCGCCGAGGTCCTTGACCTTGTCGGTGATGGGGGTGTTCGACGTCGGCCGCTCGGTGACGGTGAACGGCAGGGTGATCGCCTTGCCGGTCTGGTCGCCGGTCACCGTGACGCTGTAGTCGCCGGGCGTGGTGGGCGCCTTCGCCGTGACGGTGAGGCCGCCACCGGCGAGGTCGCGGGTCGCAGTGCGGTCCGTGAACAGGGGCGCGGAGCCGATCAGCTGCGTGTCCCCGTTGAAGCCCTTCGCGGTGAGGGTGACGTCGGCTCCGGGGGCGAAGGACGAGCCGGAGAGCTCGGCCGTGGCTCCGAAGCTCATCGAGCGGATGTCGCGGTCCACTCCGAGCGCGTTCGTGATGGTGAAGAACGTGTCGGTCTGGTCGGTGAGCCCGGCGACGTTCGCCGCGCCCGGTCCGTAGGCGGCGATGCGCAGCTGCGTTCCGGTGTGCTGCTGCGATCCGCCCTCGGCGGCGGTGCCGTACGACACCTTCATGGTGCTGCCGTCGGCGGTCTTCAGCGCGGTGCTGAGCGAGGTCGGCGGGGTGGAGTCGACGATCTGGCTGGAGTGGGCGTGGTCGGCGGTGACGATGACGAGGGTGTTCCCGTCCGCCTCGGCGAACGCGAGCGCGGCCTGGACGGCCTCGTCGAGGTCGACGGTCTCGCCGATCTGGCCGCACGCGTTCGCGGCGTGGTCCTGCTTGTCGATGCTGGCGCCCTCGACCTGGAGGAAGAAGCCCTTGTCGCCGGTGTCGAGGAGGTCGATCGCCTTCTCGGTCATGGAGCGGAGCGTCGGCTGCTCGGCCGGACGGGCGGGGTTCGCGACGCAGGTCTGCGGGGCGGCGTCCGCTCCGCCGACCGTCGCCGGGGTGGGCGCGTAGCGGACGGGCAGGTTGCCGGCGTTGAACAGTCCGAGCACGGGCGCGTCCTGGTCGGCGACGGTCAGCGCGTCGAGCTGCGCGGCGGTGGCGGGAGTCGTGGCGTCGCCGAGCACCTGGAAGCCGCGCTCAGCGGCCTGCTGGAACAGCGGCTCGCCGCTCCAGTCGCCGGCGCGGGCGACCTGCGCGAAGCTGGCCGAGCCGCCGCCGAGGGTCAGGTCGGCGCGGGTGTCGAGGATCTGCTCGCTGATCGAGCCGAGTCCGCCGTTCTCCAGCGCGTCGTCGCCGCAGCTCGCGCTGTCGGGTCCGTAGCAGCTGCGGGCGTCGACGTGGGCGGCCTGTACGGCCGGGGTGGCGTCCTGGATCTCGGCGGTGGTGACGTTGCCGGTCTTCAGGCCGTTCGCCTTCGCGATCTCGAGGAGGGTGTCCTTGCGCTGCTGGTCGATGTCGACCGAGATGGCGTTGTCGTAGGTCTTGGTGCCGGTGGCCCAGGCGCTGCCGGTGGCGGCGGAGTCGGGCACGTAGTCCGGGGCGCCCTTGACGGCGCCCGTCGCCGGGTCGTCCGCGCGGTAGAGCGAGTAGGTCGTGTACTGACCGGTGATCGGCAGGGCGTCGATCCCGGGGAAGCGGCCGGCCGCTCCGTACTGGTAGTTGCGGGCGACGGTGATCTCCGAATCGCCCATGCCGTCCCCGATGAGGAGGATGACGTTCTTCGCGTCCTGCTCCTTCACCGCTGCGCGCAGCGAGTCGGAGAGGTCGGCGTCGACCGGGGAGATGCGGGCGGCTCCGCCGGTGGCGGAGAGATCGGCGGCACCGACGGCGGTGGCGGCACCGGGTGCGGCCAGGGCGGCGGCGCAGACCAGAGCAGCGGCCGACAGGGCCAGGGCGGAGCGTCCGCGGTTCGCGGAGCGGAACAGTCGTGTCACGTCGTGGACTCCTTGAGAGGTGAGACCCCGAAAAGGGGCACGCTCATCTCACTCCTCATCGCCGCGTCGGTGGGTGAACGGTGATGCATAGCTGAGTGAACTTTCCGACGAGGGCTTTCGGCCCCGGCGGCCCGCCGGAGCGTCCTGCCGACCGGCGCCCTGCCGACCGGCGCTCACCGGGAGCGTCGGTCGGCAGGGGCGCGGTCGCCGGGAGCCTTTCGGGTCAGCGCTGGACGAGCGGGACGGCGATGTCGGTGACGTTCGCCCCGATGGTGCCGAGCGGAGTCGCCGTGCCGTTCAGCAGTCCGATCTCGTAGAGCGACCCGTTGACGGCGGCGAGGCCGACCGAGCCGATGGAGCTGCCGTTGCGGAGGACGGAGTAGATGTCGAAGCCGGTCGCGCCCACCGCGTCGAGGCCGAGCTTCCCGGTCGGCGCCAGGGTTCCGGCGTTGGCCGGGGACTGGATCGCGATCTGGTCGAGGGCCGTGTCGAGGACGAACAGCGTGGTCGCGCTGTTCGCGTCGAGATCGTTGTTCGTGTACGCGGCCCCGGCGACACCGGTGGCCACGGCCGGCGCGGCGTAGCTCAGCGTGCCGTCGGCGACCGTCGCGGCGCCCGCGGTGGCGAACGGCTGACGGAGGTTCTGGCCCGTGTCGCTGACGACGCGGAGCGCGTTGGCGGCGGGGTTGAAGTCGACGCCGAAGGAGGTGCCGCTCAGCGCCACGGTGAGACGGGTCACCTGGGTGGCGACGCCGGTGGACGGGTCGATGGAGTAGACGCCGGCGCTCGCCGCGTTGTCGCCGACGCCGTAGAGGGCGCCGTCCTGGACCCGGTAGTCGATGCCGATGAGCGCGGTGTCGCCGCCGGTGAGGCCGGTGACGGCGACGCGGTTCGTGACCTTGCCGGGCTTCGTCGGGTTGAACTGCACGAGCTTCGTGCCGCCGTCGGAGAGTCCGACGACCCGCAGCTTCGCCGCCACGGAGCGGACCGCGTTGATCAGGTTCCTGTCCGACGCGCTGCTGGAGTCGCTGGTCGCCGCGGCGGGAGCGACGCTGCTCGCACCGGCGAGCACGGGTGCCACCGCCATCACGCCCGCGACGGCGACAGCTGCGATACCGACTCTGATGTTCCTGGTCATCGTGCACTCCTCGAGACTTGCGGTCGCCGGAGATCGGCGGCTCGGAGGGGGATACCGTCCGGAGCGCGCGAGCGTTCATCCGATCCGGAGATCCGTGCCCCGTCACTCCAGCGAGCCGTCGGCGAACCGGCGGAGCGCGGCGGCGCAGCGGTCCGATGCCGACCGGAGCTCGAGCAGCGCCCAGGGGTCGTCCTCGACCGTGATGACCATCCCCGACGGCCAGGGGTCGCCGGGGAGAGGACGGGATGCGCGCAGGGGAAAGGCTCCTTCCGAGGGGTGAGGTCGGATCGTGTCGGAGAAGGCTCCAGGGAGGCTGGACTCGCGTCGGCCGACGCGCCACTCCTCCCGGCGACCGGCGGCATCGCCGGGGATCGTCCCCGCGGGCGGTCGAGGGCGGTGCCGGAGGCCTCCCGAATGTCGGTGCCCCCGACCTACACTCGGACGCGTTCGAACACACGTTCGACGCGACGAGGAGGGAGCCGACCATGAGCGTGACCGTCGTGGAGCGCATCGCGACTCCGGCCTCGGACGCCGTCGCCGTCACCTTCCTGGTCACCAGCGAGGCGGTGGCGGCGGGATTCCCGTCGCCGGCGCAGGACTACTTCGACGGGTCGCTCGACCTCAACGACCACCTGATCCGCGACAGGACGTCGACGTTCATCGTGCGGGTCTCGGGCGAGAGCATGGTCGGCGCCGGCATCAGCGACGGGGACGAGCTCGTGGTCGACCGGTCGATCACGCCGACCCACGGGAGCGTCGTCATCGCGATCCTCGACGGCGAGCTGACGGTCAAGCGCCTCGAGCTGCACCCCGGGGGAGTGGTGCTGCGGGCCGAGAACCCGGAGTACCCGCCGATCCACGTCGCCGAGCTGAGCGACCTCCAGGTGTGGGGCGTCGTCACCGTCTGCCTCCACCGGCTGCACCGTGCGCTCTGAGCGGCGCATCGCCCTGGTCGACGTGAACTCGTTCTACGTCTCCTGCGAGCGGCTGTTCGATCCGAGGCTCGCGGGCCGACCGGTCGTCGTCCTCTCGAACAACGACGGCTGCGTGGTCGCCCGCTCCGACGAGGTGAAGAGGCTCGGGATCGAGAACGGCACGCCCTGGTTCCAGATCGAGCCGCTCATCCGCTCCGGTCGCCTCCCGGAGGTGATCGCCCGATCGAGCAACTACGAGCTGTACGGCGAGCTGTCCGCGCGCGTCATGGAGCTGCTGGGCCGCTACTCCGCCTGGCAGGAGGTGTACTCGATCGACGAGTCCTTCCTCGGCGTCGACGGCGACGTGGCCGAGCGGGCGAAGATCGGACGCGCGATGCGGGCGGCGGTCGCGAAGAACGTCGGGCTGCCCGTGTGCGTCGGCTTCGGGCCGAGCAAGACGCTCGCGAAGTTCGTCAACAAGGGCGGAGCGAAGAAGCACCCGCGCCTGGGGGGCGTCTGCGACACCGACTGGTACACGCCCGAGCAGCTCGACGCGCTGATGGCCTCGCAGCACGTCACCGAGCTGTGGGGCGTCGCCGGCCGCACCGGGAAGCGCCTCGCGGAGCTGTCCATCCACACCGTCCGCGACCTCCGCGACGCGGACCCTGCGCTCATCCGCAGGAAGTTCTCCGTCGTCCTGCAGCGCTCGGTCTACGAGCTGCGCGGCGTCGACTGCATCCCGCTCGAGGCCGCCCGGACCGTCCGCGACCAGCTGATCTTCTCCCGGTCCTTCGCCACTCCGGTGACGACGATCGCGGACATGGAGCAGGTGCTCTCCGTCTACGCGCAGCGCGCCGCCCACCGCCTCCGGGCGCAGGAGTCGGTCACCAGGACGATGAGCGTGTTCGCGTCGACGTCGCCGTTCGCGGACGCGCCGTACGAGTCCGCCGGCGGCCTGGCCGGCTTCCCCGTTCCCACGGACGACCCGGTGGCGATGGTGAGGGCCGCGATCGGCACCCTGCGCCCGCGGCTGCGGGAGGGCGCGCGCTACGTGCGGGCCGGCGTCATCCTCACGAACCTGTCGCCGCGGAACTCCCACGCGCTGCTCGAGATCTTCGACGCCGCCTTCGACACGAAGGGACTCGGCGCCACCATCGACGCCGTGACGAAGCGCCACGGGCGGTCCGCGGTCGGCCTCGGGCTGGCGGGGATCCGCGCGGGGCCGGTGTGGACGATGAAGCGCGACGCCCTCTCGCTCCGGGCGACGACGCACTGGGGCGAGCTGGCGACGGCGCACGCGCGGTGAGCCCGCCGCCGGGGAGATCGGGTCATCCGACGCGTAGGCGCCGGGAGCGCTCTCGGGCAGGCTCGTCGCCATCGACGAGTGTCGGTGCGGGGACGGCGGGAGGACCCATGGCCGAGAGCTGGCAGGACGCGTCGGTGCGGGGCGTCGCGATGATCGAGAACGAGCTGGTGGTGCGCGACTTCCTCGAGGTGTGGAGCGCTCGCGACAGCCGGCAGCTCATCCCGTTCCTGCATCCGGAGGTCGTGTACAGCGCGTCGAGCTCGCAGGAGATCGCGGGACGGGCGCGGGTCCTCGAGATGTGCGACGAGGTCCACCGGGCGTTCACCGAGATCCGGATCGCCCTCGTGACGATCGCCGTGGCCGGCAGCGTCGTCCTCACCGAGCACGCCCTGCACCTCCGCTCCGACACGGGTGAGGGCCACTGGCTCCGCTGCTTCGGGAGCTACGAGCTCCGCGGCGAGCAGATCGTCACCTGGCGGCAGCTCCATGGCTGAGGGCCGCGCGTGACGGCGGTGACCGGTCCCGCGCGCCTCAGGCTCGCCCTGGTGCTGCTGGCGATCGCCTCGGGCGCGACCGACGCGTTCGCGTTCCTCCTGCTCGGCGGCATCTTCACCGCGAACATGACGGGCAACCTGGTGCTGCTGGGGCTGTACCCCCGCTCCGCCTGGCTGACGACCGCGGCCGGAGCGGTCACGGCGATCGTCTTCTTCGCCGGAGCGGTCTACGCCGGGTTCCGCGCGACGCGGGCGCGCACGTCGCCGACCGTCGACGGGAGGCGTCCGCTCCGCTCCATCGCGCTCGTGGGGGTCGTCCTCCAGCTCGCCGTCGCGGCCGCCTGGCCGACGGTGCAGGGCGGCCGGTCGCTGCTCGTCGACTGCGCGTTCATCGCGACCAGTGCGGCGGCGCTCGGGCTGCAGACCGTGCTGGCGAAGCGGATCTCCGGCGCCGCCGGACTGACGACGACCTTCGTCACGGGCACGCTCACCAGCCTGATGCAGGAGCTCGCCGAGCGCTCGTCCGGGTCGAGGACCCTCCAGGCGCTCATCGTCGCGAGCCTCGCGGGCGGGGCCGTCGTCGGAGCGGCGACCGTGACGCTCGCTCCGGCCTGGGCTCCGACGCCGGCCCTCGTGCTCTCGGCGCTCGCCGTCGTGCTGCTCTTCGCGCACCGGACGCGAGCCGTGCCCGCGGGAGCGGAGCCCGGGGCCCCGCGTCCCGCGTGACCGGGATCAGGCGTCGAGCGCCCACTTCGGCCGGACCCAGTGGCAGGTGTAGCCGCCGGGGTGCTTGCGCAGGTAGTCCTGGTGCTCCTCCTCGGCGTCCCAGAACTCGCCGGCCGGCTCGACCTCGGTGACGACCGGTCCGGGCCAGCGGCCCGACGCGTCGATCTCGGTGATCGTCTGGCGCGCGACCCTCTCCTGCTCGGGCGAGAGGAAGAGGATCACGGAGCGGTAGGCCGTGCCGATGTCGTTGCCCTGACGGTTCTTCGTCGTCGGGTCGTGAACCTGGAAGAAGAACTCGAGCAGGTCGCGGTAGGAGAGCTGCTCGGGATCGAACTCGATCTCGACCGCCTCCGCGTGGTCGCCGTGGTGGCGGTAGGTCGCGTTCGGCGTGCTGCCGCCGGCGTACCCGGCGCGGGTGCTGAAGACGCCCGGCATGTCGCGGAGGAGCTCCTGGAGCCCCCAGAAGCATCCGCCCGCGAGGATCGCGCGCTCCTCGGCCATCAGACGCCTGCCTTCGTGTCGTGCGCGGACTCGCGCGGAGAGATCATCATGCGGGCAAGTCCATCACGGCCGGGGACGTCGCGGCGAGCGTCGGACGACTCTCGGAGCAGACCGTCGGCGGGGGAGCGGGGCGTGTCCCGGCCGAGCGCTCCGTCACTGCGATCGGTACGCCGCCGGAGATGCACGGGCGGGAACGAGTCATCTGACCGGGTCGCTCCGCGTGCCCCCGTTCCTACGCTCGTCGGTACAACCGAGCAGAGAGCGGAGCGGACCATGGAGCAGCCGAACGTCGAGACGCGCAGTGCACGGCGGGTGATCGAGACCCTGACCGCCAACGGCGTGAAGTACGTCTTCGGGATCCCGGGAGCGAAGATCGACGCGGTCTTCGACGTCCTCGCCGATGAGGGGCCGGAGCTGATCGTCTGCCGCCACGAGCAGAACGCCGCCTTCATGGCCGCCGCGGTGGGGCGGCTGACGGGCAGCCCGGGCGTCGTCCTCGTGACCTCCGGTCCCGGCACGACCAACCTCGCCACCGGCCTGCTCACGGCCAACACGGAGCAGGACCCGGTCGTCGCGCTCGCCGGAGCCGTGCAGCTCTCCGACCGGCTCAAGCGCACGCACCAGTCGATGGACGCGGCCGCCTTCCTCACGACCGTCACGAAGTACACGGTCGAGTCGACCGATCCGGACGACGTCTCGGAGGCGGTCAGCAACGCGTTCCGCGCCGCCGTCACCGAGCCCCGAGGCGCCGCGGCGGTCGTGCTGTCGGCCAGCGTGATGGCCGCGCCGACCTCGCAGGTCATCACCCGGGCGGCCACGGGGCCGACGAGCGGTCCGGCCCGCGCCGAGGACCTCACGCACGCCGCCGACCTGATCAACACCGCGGAGCGGCCCGTCCTCCTCGTGGGCCTCCGCGCGTCGGAGCCGGAGACCGTGGCGGCCCTGCGGACCCTGATCAGCGAGACGGAGCTGCCGGTGATCGAGACGTTCCAGGCGGCCGGCCTCGTCTCCCGCGAGCTCGAGGACCACTACCTCGGCCGCGTCGGCCTGTTCAAGAACCAGCCCGCCGACCTCGCCCTCGCCGAGTCCGACCTCGTCGTCGCGATCGGCTACGACGCCGTCGAGTACGACCCGGTGATCTGGAACAGCGACGTCGACCGCCGGATCGTCCACATCGACTCCGTCGACGCTCCGCTGGACAACCACTACCTGCCGGCGCTGGAGCTGAAGGGCGACCTCGCGCAGACCGTGGCGGCCCTCACGCCCCTCGTCTCCGGTCTGCAGCTCGACGAGGACGCCGCCGACCGGGTCGCCCGGCACCGGAGCGAGCTGGAGCGGATCGACGACGCGGCGCGGACGGCCGAGGCGGCTCCCGGAACCGTCGATCCCGCCCGCCTCGTGCTCCTGATGCGCGACCTGCTCTCGGACGACGCCACCGTGGCCTGCGACATCGGCTCGAACTACATCTTCATGGCCCGGCACTTCCGCGTGTACGAGCCCAAGCACCTGCTCTTCTCGAACGGGCAGCAGACCCTCGGCGTCTCCTTCCCCTGGGGCATGGCCGCGAGCCTCCTGCGGCCCGGGACCCCCGTGGTCTCCGTCTCGGGCGACGGAGGATTCCTGTTCTCCGCGACCGAGATCGAGACGGCGACGCGGCTCGGCCTCTCGTTCACGCACGTGATCATGCGCGACGACACCTACGACATGGTCGGCTTCCAGCAGCTGCTGAAGTACGGCCGCAAGTCCGGGGTCCAGCTCGGCGACTACGACATCGAGAAGTTCGCGGCGGCGTTCGGCGCCACGGGCAGGAGGGTGAGGGGCCTCGCCGAATTCGAGGAGGCCTTCCGGGCGTCCCTGGCCGAGCCGGGCGTCTCGATCATCGACGTCGCGGTCGACTACAGCCGCAACGTCGACATCGCCGCCCACCTGGTCGAGGACGCCTTCGAATGAGCACCCACACGGTCGACTCGACCGACGACTACGCGATCTACCAGAGCTCGACCATGGCCGCGCTGCTGGCCGGGGTCTACGACGGGGACCTGACGATCCGCGAGCTGCTCACCCACGGCGACCTCGGGCTGGGCACCTTCAACCACCTCGACGGCGAGATGGTGATCGTCGACGGCGTCTGCTACCACCTGCGCAGCGACGGCTCCGTCCAGGTGGCGGACGGCGACGACAGGACGCCCTTCGCGGCCGTGCTGCCCTTCCACGCGACCACGACGTTCACGGTGGAGGAGCCGACCGGTCTCGCCGGACTCACCCGGCTGATCGACGACGCGGTCGACGGCGGGAACATCCCCGTCGCCCTCCGGATCGACGGCCGGTTCACCGAGGTCCGCACCCGGACCGTCGGCGAGCAGACCGAGCCGTACCCTCCCCTGATCGAGGCGACCGCGCACCAGAGCGTCACCGGCATCGCCGACACCAGCGGCACGATCGCGGGCTTCCGCACTCCGCAGTTCGAGCAGGCCGTGTCGGTCCCCGGGTACCACCTGCACTACGTCGACGACGCCCGCGAGAAGGGCGGCCACGTCCTCGACGTGACCGTGGCCGAGGTGACGGTCTCGCTCACGACCGTCGCCGGACTGCACCTCGCGCTCCCGGAGACGGATCAGTTCCGCCGGGCGGACCTGGCGATGAAGGACATCGCGGCTCAGGAGGCGCGAGCGGAGGGGTGAGGCGGGTGGGACGTGCGGGGAGACGGGCCGGCCGCGACCCGTCTCCCCGGGGCCGGTCAGGGCGCGAGCTCCTCGCGGACGATCGCCGCTCCCGCGCTCAGCGCGCTGAGCTTCCCCCAGGCGAGGTCGCGGGGGAGCGGCGCCATGCCGCAGTTCGTGCTCGGCAGGAGCAGGTTCTCGTCGACGAACCGGAGGGCTCGGCGCAGAGTGTCGGCGACCTCCTCGGGAGTCTCGACGGTCCCGCTCGCCACGTCGATCGCTCCGAGCATGACCTTCTTGCCGCGGACGAGCTCGATCAGCTCCATCGGGACGTGGGAGTGGTGGCTCTCGAGCGAGACGATGTCGAGCGTGGACTGCTGGAGGAGCGGGAGCGACTCCTCGTACTGCCGCCACTCCGAACCGAGGGTCGCCTTCCAGTCGGTGTTCGCCTTGATCCCGTAGCCGTAGCAGATGTGCACGGCGGTCTCGATGCGGAGTCCCTCCGCCGCCCTCTCCAGAGCGGCCACTCCCCAGTCCTGCACCTCGTCGAAGAAGACGGTGAAGGCGGGCTCGTCGAACTGGACGATGTCGACTCCGGCGTCCTGGAGAGCCCGCGCCTCCTCGTTGAGGATCGCCGCGAACTCCCACGCCAGCTTCTCGCGGCTCCCGTAGTGCCGGTCGGAGAGGGTGTCGATCATCGTCATCGGGCCGGGCAGCGCCCACTTGATCGGCTGATCGGTCTGCTCGCGCAGGAACCGGGCGTCGTCGGCGAACACGGACTTCTCGAGGCCCACGGCGCCGACGACGGTCGGCACGCTCGCGTCGTACCGGTCGCGGATGCGCACCGTCTCGCGCCGCTCGAAGTCGACGCCCGCGAGGTGCTCGATGAACGTCGTGACGAAGTGCTGGCGGGTCTGCTCGCCGTCGCTGACGATGTCCAGGCCCCGGTGGTGCTGCTCGTGGACGGCGGCCCGCAGAGCGTCCTGCTTGCCCTCGGCCAGGGCGTCGCCGTCCAGTCTCCACGGGGACCACAGGGTCTCCGGCTGCGCGAGCCACGACGGCTTCGGCAGGCTGCCGGCGATCGAGGTGGGCAGGAGCGGGAGAGACGTCGAGGATCCGCGCGCGCTCATCGGACCGCTCCCGCGTACCCGGCGGCCCACTGCCGCAGCCGCTCCCCGTGCGGCCTCATCAGGTGCTCCTCCGCGAACCGTCCCTGCTCGACCGCGAGCCGGCCGCGCTCCTCGCGGTCGTAGGCGACCGCGGGCCGCGCGTAGTCCTGCTGCTCCAGGTCCGGCCGGTAGACGTCGGCGGCGGCCGAGCGCGCACCGTAGATCTCGGGCCGGTAGATCCTCTGGAACGTCTCCATCGTGCTGATGGTGGCGATGAGCTGGAGGTCCGAGTAGTCCTCGAGCAGGTCGCCGCCGCAGTAGAACGCGAGCGGTGCCGTGCCGCCGGGCGGCATGAAGAAGCGGACCCCGAGGCCCATCTCCGCGAAGTACCGGTCGGTCAGCGAGAGCTCGTCCTGCCGGTACTCGACGCCGAGGACCGGATGGCGGGTCCCGGTGCGCCGGTACGTCCTGCTCGTCGAGACGCTGATGCAGATGACGGGCGGCGTCGACGAGAGCTCCGCGTACTGCGCGGAGTCCCGGAAGTGCTGGAAGAGGGCGCCGTGCAGGACGCCGAAGTCGTCGGGGACGGTGAAGCCGGCCCGGGAGGCGTTGACCGCCGGCAGCCGCACGCTGAAGTCGTGGTCGCGGAGGTAGGACGAGAAGTTGTTCCCCAGGGTCCCCGGGTGACATCGTCCGGTGCGGCGGTCGAGGATCCTGGTGCGCAGGACCTCCAGCAGGGGGAACTCCCGGTCCTCGCCGTCCGCGCTGAGCCGCAGCCCGACGGAGACGATGTCGAGCCCGACCGTGTAACGGTCCGGATCGTCGCCGGATGCGAGCTCGCTGAACCGGTCGTCGATCATCCGCAGCGCGGTCCGGAGGTTCTCCCGGCGGCGCTCGCCGCGGGCCAGATTCGCGAAGTTGGTGGTGATCCGGGAGCTCGGGGCCGGCGAGTAGTCCTCGTCGAAGGGGGTGAGGGTGATGCTGAAGGCGGGTTCGTTCGTCATGATCGGCCGATCGGTAGGAGGGACAGGGGCGGGGGCGTGATCCCCTACGTCCCGAAGAGATTGGCGCGGGTCCCGCCGGGGGCGAGCTCGTCGCGGAGGATCCCGCGGCGCCGCAGGACGGGGACGAGGTCGTCGAGCATCCGGTGCAGGGTGACCGGGTGCAGGTCTCCGGAGAGGAGGAGCCCGTCGTTGCCGCCGTCGTCGCCGAGCTCCTCGACGAAGTCGGCGAACTCCTCCGCGGTGCCGACGAAGCCGGCGCGGTCGGCGACCCGGCCCTTGCGCGCCTTCCTGGTCAGCAGCTCCCGCAGCGGAGCGTCCTCCGTGCCGCCGTACAGGCCGGCGATGGTGCCGTGCGAGACGTGCTCGCCGAACACCGACCGCGGGACGGGGAGGTCCAGGTCCAGCCCGGTGAGGTCGGTCTCCAGGTCGCTCGACCAGCCGAGCGCGATCCGCCGCAGCGCGTCCTCGTCGGGGTGGCGCGACGCCTCGACGACGCGCGCCGCCTCCTCCGGGCTCGACACGATCTCGGGCTTCACGACGAAGAGCACGCGCAGGTCGTCCGCCGTCCGCCCGTGCTGCTCGGCCGCGGCGAGCACGCGCGCCCGGTAGTCGCGCACCGCCCGGACCTCCAGCGGTGCGAGAGCGAGCTGCACGTCCGACTGCGTGCCGGCGAAAGCCAGCCCGCGGGGCGAGCCGCCGGGGGAGACCACGATCGGGTCGCCGTTCTCGAAGGGGACGGCGTTGAGGGGGCCGTCCACGCGGAAGTGCTCCCCGCGGTGCCGGAACGCGTCGATCCGGGTGCCGTCGGCGTAGCGGCCCGACCCGGGGTCGGCGACCAGCGCGCCCTCGCCCCAGCTGTGCCAGAGCCGGCGGACGACCGCCATCCACTCGTCGGCCCGGTCGTAGGCCGCGTCGTGCGACAGCGGCTCCAGCCCCACGTGGCGGGCGCTGCCGACGTCGGTGACCAGGTTGATCCCGAAGCGGTCGGAGCTGAGGTGCTGCAGGGTCGCCGCCTGCCGGGCGGCGAGGTACGGGGGCGTGATGCCGGCGTTGATCGTCGGTGCCAGCCCGATCCGCTCGGTCGCTGCGAACAGGTACGGCGCCAGGAGGAGCGGATCGTGCTTCGGCCCGCCGTACGCTCCCCGCACCCGCAGATCGAGCGTCTCCGGGGAGCCGAGCGAGACGGCGTCCTCCATCACGATCAGCTCGAAGCCGGCCTGCTCCAGCTCGCGCGCCGACTGCTGGTAGAGGCCGGGCTTCGTCCAGTCGTGGTTCCACTCCCGGTAGGGGTGCCCCCATCCCTGCGGTCCGAAGCCGCGGGAGAAGAACCAGCCGAAGTGCTGACGGCGCGCCACGCTCACACCCCCGCGAGTGCGGGGAGGGCGCGTGCGCGCACCGCGGCGAGCCCGCGCTCGAGGTCGCGGAGGAGGTCGTCGACGTCCTCGATCCCGATCGACAGCCGGAGGAGCCCGGGGTGGATCCCGGCGGCGGCGCGCTCGGCGGGGGTGCGCCCGGCGTGGGTGGTCGACGCGGGGTGCAGCACCAGCGAGCGCACGTCGCCGAGATGGGTCATGTGGCTGAACAGCTCGACGGCGTCGATGAAGGCGGCCGCGCCCGCCTCTCCTCCGGCCACGGTGAAGGAGAAGACGGAGCCCTGCCCGCGGGGCAGCAGGCGCTGCGCGAGGGCGAACGACGGGCTCGACTCCAGACCGGAGTAGTCCACCGACACGACCTCGGGCCGCCCCTCGAGGAAGCGGGCGACGGCGAGGGCGTTCGCCGAGTGCCGCTCGACTCGCAGCGACAGCGTCTCGACGCCCTGCCGCAGCAGGAAGGAGTTCAGCGGTGACGGCGTCGGTCCCAGGCGGGAGACCACGATCTCGCGCGTGTAGGAGACGAACGCGCGTCGGCCGTGCTGTTCGGCCCAGCTGCGCCCGCCGAACGACCGCTCCTCCTGGTTGAGGTGCGGGAAGAGCGCGGGGCGCGCCGCCCAGTCGAACGTGCCGGCGTCGACGATCACGCCGCCGAGGGCCGAGCCGTGCCCGGCGAGGAACTTGCTGGTCGAGTGCACGACCACGTCGGCCCCGTGCTCGATCGGGCGGAGGAGGTACGGGGTCGCGAGCGTGTTGTCGACCACGAACGGGAGCCCGTGCCGGTGCGCGATCGCGGCCAGCGCCGGGAGGTCCAGGAGGTCGTTCTTCGGGTTCGGGATCGGCTCGCCGAAGAGGACCCGGGTGTCGGGTCCGATCCGGCGCTCCCACTCGCCGAGGTCGGACGCGTCGTCGACGAAGTCCACGCCGATCCCGAGCCGCCCGAAGTTCTGCACCAGCAGCCCGCGGTTGCCCTCGTACAAGCGGCGCGACGAGAGCACCCGGTCACCGGCCTGCAGGATCCCCAGGAGAGCGGAGGCGGTGGCCGCCTGGCCGCTCGCCACCAGGATCGCCTCGGCACCGCCCTCGAGATCGGCGAGCCGGCGCTCGACCTCCTCGGTGGTCGGGTTCCCGTTGCGGGTGTACAAGTAGCCCTCGTCCTCCCCGGCGAACCTCTCGCGGGCGTGCTCGAAGCTGTCGAACACGAAGCCGGCGCTGAGGTGCACGGGAGTGACGCGCGCCCCGTGGGCGCCGTCGGGCGCGGCACCGGCGTGCACCTGGCGCGTGGTGAAGCCTGCCGCCGCGGAGGCACGGGGTGCGGGCGCCGCGGTCGTGGTCGCGGCGCTCGCCGCAGCAGTGGTCGCGGTGGTCGCCGGTGCAGTGATCGTCACGGTGTGCTCCTGTCCAGACGCCCGGAAGGCGGATGCCGGGAGCCTGTCAGGCCGAGGGGAGTGCGCGTCGGATCGTGACGGAGTGTGACTGCGAGGGCGTGCCGTCGCGGGGTCGCGGACGCCGACCGTCGGCGTCGCGGGTCGCGCTTCAGCTGTGCGTCGTGTTCGCTCGGATCTCCTCGACGGACAGCTCCGGTGCGCCGCCCGCTGCCGCCGCCGGGTCCATCCAGACGAAGTCCCAGTGGTGGCCGTCGAGGTCGTCGAAGCTCTTGGAGTACATGAATCCGTGGTCCTGCTCGCCGGCCGGGGTCGCCCCCGCGGCGAGGGCCTTCCCGTGGAGCGTGTCGACCTCCTCCCTGCTGTCGGCGCTGAGGGCGAGCTGCACCTCGGTCGAGGTGGTGGCGTCGATGATCGGCTTGCTGGTGAACTCCGCGAAGAACTCCCGCGTGAGCAGCATCGCGGTGATCGTGTCGCTGATCACCACGCTGACGGCGTTCTCGTCGCTGAAGCCCTCGTCGATCGAGTAGCCGAGCGATTCGTAGAAGGCTCTCGCCCGGGCGAGATCGGCGACGGCCAGGTTGACGAAGATCGTGGTGGGCATCGGTGCACCGTTCCTGTCGGGTCGCCGGTGGCACGCCGCCGCCGGTCGTGACTGCATGATGATGACCGGCCGGCGGCGGTGTCAAGGAAGCGCCGTCGAGAAGGCGGCGGATGCCCGGTGCGGGGCGCCCGGGTGAGACTGCGGCGCGCGAGCGGGGAGCGGCTCATCGTCGTGAAGCCCTTTGGGAAGGGTCGTCACGGCTCCGCGTCCGCGCCAGTTCTGGTGGAAGCCGCGCCTGTACGGAGAAGGCTGTTGTTCCCTCGGCCGCTCGAACCTATGGTCGGCGATCGTGACCGCGGCGGCGGGGCTCCTCCTCCGTGACGGACCGCTCGGAAGGGTCGACCATGCGACGAAGCAGAACGTTCCACCTCTCGATCACCGCTGTGATCGCCTGCCTGACCGTCGGGACGGTCGCACCGGCCCCAGTCGCTCCTGCCGCCTCGACGAGTGTCCCGGTCGTCGTGAGCCGCGTCGACGGCATGTCCACGGGATTCCTCAGCGGTGTCGACGTCTCCTCCGTCCTCTCCCTCGAGGAGAGCGGGGTCGTCTTCCGCGAGAGGAGCGGCTCTCCGGCGGATCTCTTCGCCGTCCTCGCTGATGCGGGCGTCACGGCGGTCCGGGTCAGGGTGTGGAACGATCCGTTCGATGACCGCGGCCGAGGCTACGGCGGCGGGAACGTCGACGTCGGGCGAGCCGTCGAGGTCGGCAGACGCGCCACGGCTGCTGGACTGGGAGTGCTGGTCGACTTCCACTACTCCGACTTCTGGGCGGACCCCGGTCGTCAGCTGGCTCCGAAGTCGTGGGCCGGCTCGACGCCGGAGGCGACGGCAGCAGCCGTGCGAGGCTTCACGGTCAGCGCGCTGCGGAGGTTCGAGGACGCCGGCGTCGACGTGCGCGTCGTTCAGGTCGGAAACGAGACGAACACCGGGATGGCCGGCTACTCCCGCGACGCCACATCGATGGACGCCTCCCTCGCAGCGCTCTTCGCAGCGGGTGCTTCCGCCGTGCGGGAAGTGCTGCCGCATGCTCTTGTCGCTCTGCACTTCACGAACCCGGAATCCGTCGGGCGGTACTCGGCGATCGCCGCGGGGCTCCACCGCTTCGGAGTCGACTACGACGTCTTCGCGAGCTCCTACTATCCGTACTGGCACGGCTCGACCGCGAACCTCACCGAGGTGCTGGCCCAGGTCTCACGGACCTACGGCAAGGAGGTGATGGTCGCCGAGACCTCGTGGCCGTACACCCTGACGGACGGCGACGGGCATCCGAACGTCATCGCCACTGCTCCCTCTTCGAGCCGGTACCCGATCAGTGTGCAGGGCCAGGCGACGGCTCTCCGGGATGTCGTCGCAGCAGTGCGCGATGTCGGATCGACGGGCATCGGCGTCTTCTACTGGGAGCCGGCCTGGCTGCCCGTCGGTCCTCCATCGGCTCTCGCCGCGAACCGGTCGCTCTGGGAGCGCTTCGGCGCGGGATGGGCGACGAGCCGCGCCGCGGGCTACGACCCGGTCCACGTCGGCGGGAGTCACGGCGGATCGGCCTGGGACAACCAGGCCCTGTTCGCTGCGGACGGCCGTCCCCTCGAATCCCTGCGCACCTTCGAGTACCTTCGCGGCACCCGCGGTTCCCGCGAGGTCTCGACCTCGGAGTGAAGCAGGTGGTCGATCCTCAGTGGTCCCGCCGCACGACCCGGACGCCCTTCCCCGGAACGACCACGGTCCCGTCCACGGTGCTGCCGGTGATGAGCTCGAGCGTGCCGGGGCTCGCGACCGCCGCGTCCGTCTCGGCATGGTTGATGAGGAAGGTGAAGTCCGCGACGTCACCGTGGCGGACGACGACTTCGAGCCCTTCCACTGTCTCGGCGGGTGGAGTGATGCCGGCGTCCGTGAGCAGGGTGTCGACGAAGTCCGCGAGGTCGTCGCCCCGAAGCCGCGTGGAGAGGTACCAGGCCGATCCGTCGCCGAGCACGTTGCGGGTGATCGCCGGTCCTCCGGCAGCTGGTCCGGAGGCGTACCGCGCTCTCTCGACCGCGCCCTCGAGGGCGATGTCGTCGGTCCAGCCGCTTCCTCGCGCTCCGGAGTCGAGCTCGACGACCTCGCCGTCGCGGAGCGGCAGGAACTCGGGGATCGAGAGGCCGAGGACCTCGCGAAGGGCGCCGGGGAAGCCGCCCTCGTGCACGGCGTCGTTCTCGTCGACGATCCCTGAGAAGTAGGAGGCGGCGAACGTGCCGCCGGCGCGGACGTACTCGGTCACGTTCGAGGACGACGTCCGGTCCATCAGGTAGAGCGAGGGGGCGAGGACGAGGCCGTAGCCGCTGAGATCGGAGTGGGGGTGGGCGAAGTCGACCGTGACACCGCGCTTCCAGAGCGCGGAGTAGAAGGCCTCGATCCGCTCGCGGTGATCGAGCTCGACCGAGGGCCGCCACTCCAGATCGTGCGCCCAGAAGGACTCGATGTCCCACAGGATCGCGACGCGAGTCCGGACGACGGAGCCGAGGACCGCTGAGAGGCGGTCGAGGTCGGCGCCGAACTCGACGACCTCCTTCCAGACCCGCGTCCGCGCCCCGGCGTGGGGGAGCATCGCGGAGTGGAACTTCTCGGCTCCGTACCGGGAGGCCCGGAACTGGAAGAAGAGGACCGCGTCGGCCCCGCGCGCGAGATGGCTCGCGGCGTTGCGTGCGAGCTCACCGGGGCGTTTCGCGATGTTGCGCGGCTGCCAGTTCACGGCCGACGTCGAGTGCTCCATGAGGATCCACGGACGCCCTCCGGCGAAAGATCGCGTGAGGTCGGCGTCCATCGCCAGCAGCACATGGTTGTCGTGGCGCTCTGCGGCCAGGTAGTGGTCGTTCGAGACCAGGTCGACCTCGCTGCTCCATCTCCAGTAGTCGATCGAGGGGCAGGTGGTGGCCATGAAGTTCGTGGTGACCGGCTTGTCCGAGTAGCGCTTGATCGCGTCGCGCTCCGCCGTGAAGCAGGCGAGGAGCGCGTCCGAGGTGAAGCGGGCGAAATCGAGCCGCTGCGTCTGGTTCACGACGGTGGCCGCGACCCGTGGCGCGTCGATCTCGTCCCACTCCCCGTACACCTGGCCCCAGAAGAGCGTGCCCCACGCCGCGTTCAGAGCGCCGAGCGTCGCGTACTTCGCCTGCAGCCAGGCGCGGAAGGCCGCGACGGAGTAGTCGGAGTAGTCCTCGCTGACCGGAGCGCCGTACTCGTTGTGCACGTGCCAGAGGACCACCGCGGGATGCGCGGCGTAGCGCTGCGCGAGCTGCTCCGTGACGGCGACGGCCGCCGCCCGGTACTCGGGCGAGCTCGGGCTGACCATGCCGCGCGAGCCCCGGCCCAGGGTGACGCCCTCCCGGGTGACAGGGTGGGCGTCCGGGTACGCCTTCCAGAACCAGGCGGGCGGGACGGTCGTCGGGGTCGCGAGGTCGACATCGATCCCGGCGCCGTGCAGCAGATCGAGCAGCTCGTCGAGGAACCCGAAGTCGTACCGGCCCTCCTGCGGCTCGAGCAGTGCCCAGGAGAAGATCCCGACGCTGACGAGGTCGACGCCCGCCTCGCGCATCAGGGCGACGTCCTCCGCCCAGACCTCCCGCGGCCACTGCTCGGGGTTGTAGTCGCCTCCGTAACGCAGCCCCGGCCGCCCCGGGATCCACGGAGCCCGGGGGAGCGGACGCCCGTCGGCTCCGGGGAGCCGGTAGCGGAAGGCGGAGGGGGTGTCGCCGGTAGCGGTGGTCATGCGAGCTGTCTCCTTCGGCTGTGCGCGGTCCCAGTGTCGTGCCCTGGTGCGGGTGGCTGCGCCACTGTTGACAGGACCATACACGTATGGCTAACTGTAACCGCTCACAGGGCACGCCGCCGTCCTCCTCCCGAGCGGAGGCGCCGGGGATCGACGAACCAGCTTCTTCAAGGAGGACGAATGCACATCCCGTTCCGCAGGATCCGCTCCCTCGGCGCCGCCGCCGCTGTCACCGGAGCGCTCCTGCTCACCGGTTGCTCCACCGGCTCCGACGACGGAGCCTCGGGCCCCGTCGAGCTGACGTATTGGGCCTGGGCGCCGAACCTCGATCAGGTCGTCGACATCTGGAACGAGGACCACCCGGAGATCCAGGTCACCGTCAGCAAGCAGGACGGCGGCGACCCCGCCATCACCAAGCTGCTCACCGCCGTCAAGGCGGGCAGCGGAGCCCCCGATCTGGTTCAGGCCGAGTACCAGAAGATCCCCACCCTCGTCGCGGCGGATGCTCTGGCCGACATCTCCGACGAAGGCGCCGGCGGTCTGGAGGGCAGCTTCTCCGACGGCACCTGGTCGGCCGTCACGCTCGGAGGTGACGCCGTCTACGCGATCCCCCAGGACTCGGGGCCGATGATGGCCTACTATCGCGCGGACATCCTCGAGAGCCTCGGCCTCGGCGTCCCGACGACGTGGGAGGAGTACGCCGCGGCCGCGGAGGCCGTCCACGCCTCCGACCCGGCCCGACACCTGGGCACCTTCTCCTCCAACGACGCGGGCTGGTTCGCCGGCCTCGCGCAGCAGGCCGGAGCCTCCTGGTGGTCGACGGACGACCGGAGCTGGGGCGTCGACATCGACGCCGGACCGACCGAGAAGGTCGCGGCCTACTGGGGAGAGCTCGTCGAATCCGGGGCGATCGGCAACACGCCGATGTACACGCCGGAGTGGAACGCAGGGTTGAACGACGGTTCGCAGGTCGGCTGGATCAGCGCCGTCTGGGCACCCGGCGTGCTCAGCGGCAACGCCCCCGACACGAAAGGCGCGTGGATCGCCGCAGCTCTGCCGCAGTGGGACGCCGCGAACCCCTCCAGCGGGAACTGGGGAGGAAGCACCACGGCAGTCACCAGTCAGACGAAGAAGACCGCGGCCGCTGCCGAGTTCGCGACCTGGCTGAACACGGATCCGGTGGCGGTCGCGGCACTCGCCGAGGTCGCGGGCGTCTACCCGGCGGCGACCGAGGCGGCGAGAGCAGCGCTCAGCAGCCCGCCCGACTTCTTCAGCACCCAGGGGGACTTCTCCGACATCGCCGCCGCCGCCTCCGAGTCGGTCGCTCCGTTCACCTACGGGCCGAACGTGAACGTCGCCTTCAGCGCGTACAACGACGAGTTCGCGAAGGCCGCCGCCGCGAGGACGCGGTCCGCCTTCGTCGACGCCGTGGCCGAGATGCAGCGGATCACCTCCGACGACCTCGTGAAGAGCGGCTTCTCCGTGGAGTGACCGGTGCGCGGCCCGCGTCCACCATCGGGCCGCGCACCTCCCGGCGGCGAGGATCCGGCGCCGCTTCCCGACCGCTCTCGTTCCGAAGGACTCGGCATGGCTCCCCCACCCCTGACTCTCCCGACCGCGCCGCCGAGGAGAGGTCGACTCGGCACCGGCTTCCGCGCCCGAGTACTCGCTCCCTATGCGATGCTCGCACCGGCGATCGTGCTCTTCGCCGCCTTCATGGCCGCGCCGATCCTCTACACCGTCATGCTCAGCTTCCAGAAGAAGCAGGCCGTTGGGCTCGGCCTGGGTTCCGGCGGCCGGAAGCAGGTCTTCGCCGGCATCGAGAACTACCTCGGGTCGCTCAGCGATCCGGAGTTCGGGGCCAGCGTCGGACGGGTGCTCCTCTACGGGCTCGTCCTCATCCCGTGCATGCTCGGTCTCGCGCTCCTCTTCGCTCTCCTCCTCGACGCGAGGCGGGCCCGTGCGGTCTCGTTCTCGAGGGTCTCGATCTTCCTGCCTTACGCCGTACCGGCCGTCATCTCCTCGCTGCTCTGGGGATTCCTCTACCTGCCGGCCGTCTCGCCTTTCGCGTACGTGATTGAGCGGCTGGGCGGGGAAGCCCCCGACATCCTGTCCTCCGGCGCCGTCGTCTTCGGGATCGCGAACATCGCGCTCTGGGGCGGCGTCGGATTCAACATGATCGTCATCCACACCGCCCTCCAGGCCATTCCCTCCGACGTCTACGAGGCGGCACGGATCGACGGGGCGAGCGATCTGCAGATCGCGCTGCGCATCAAGATCCCGATCGTCACCCCCGCTCTGGTGATGACGGCGCTCTTCTCGATGGTCGCAACTCTGCAGGTGTTCGCCGAGCCGACGACGCTGCGACCGCTGACCAACAGCCTCTCGACCTCCTGGTCCCCGCTGATGCTCGTCTACCGGGACGCGTTCACCCGCGACGACATCCACTCCGCCGCCGCGACCTCCGTCGTGATCGCGCTCGCCAGTTTCGCCGTCTCCTTCCTCTTCCTCCGGGTCGTGCAGAAGCGAGCCTTCGGACAGGAGGACTGATCCGTGCCCGGCATCCTTCAGCGGCCCCCCGCCCGCACCGTCGGGCGGACACGGTCCAGGACCGCACGCCGCGACCCCGATCGCGGACGTCCGGGCTGGATCGCGACGACGATCCTGCTGATCGGCGCCGTCTACTGCCTCTTCCCCGTGCTGTGGGTGGTGACGGCGTCCACGAAGAGCGGCGGCGAGCTCTTCTCCACCTTCACGCTCGCGCCCGGCTCGCATCTGATCGACAACGTGGTCGCTCTCGCGCAGTACCGGGGAGGTCTGTTCTGGCGCTGGATGCTGAACACCGCGCTCTACGCGGGCGTCGGTGCAGTGGCCTCTACCTGGGTATCGGCACTGTCGGGATACGTGCTCGCGAAGTTCGACTTCCCAGGCAGGAAGGGCGTCTTCGCCGTCCTGCTGATGGGCGTCCTCGTCCCCGGCGTGATCCTCGCGATCCCTCAGTACTTCCTGCTGGCCGAGGTGGGGCTGACCAACTCGTTCTGGGGAGTGCTGCTGCCGCAGATCATCAGCCCCTACGGCATCTACCTCGCGCGGATCTACGCCGCGGCCGCCGTGCCGACGGAGGTCATCGAGGCCGCCCGGACCGACGGCGCCCGGGAGATGGGGATCTTCACCCGGATCGCCGTTCCGATGCTCCTGCCGGGGCTGGTGACGATCTTCCTCTTCCAGTTCGTCGCGATCTGGAACAACTTCATGCTGCCGTACATCATGCTCGGCGACGACTCGCTCTTCCCGCTCACGGTCGGCCTGAACGGGCTGCTCAACCAGGGCGCCTCCGCGCCGGCGCTCTACACGCTGGTCATCACCGGGGCACTCCTCTCGATCCTGCCGCTGATCGCGATGTTCCTCGTCCTGCAGCGGTTCTGGCGGGTCGACCTGGCGGCCGGGGCGGTGAAGTGACGCGGATGCCTTCGCGCGGAAGAGGCGGGACGCCCTCACGCCCCACGATTCAGGACGTCGCTGTCGAGGCCGGTGTCTCGCGCGGGACGGTCTCGCGCGTGCTGAACGGCGGAAGATGGGTCAGCCCCGAAGCGCACGCGCGAGTGGAGGCGGCGATCACGAGGACCGGCTACCGCGCCAATCCCCACGCCCGGAGCCTGTCCCGCAGCCGCACCGACACGGTGGCCTTCCTCCTCACGGAGGACGCGCGCTCGCTCTTCGAGGATCCGAACTTCGCCACTCTGCTCCGAGGCGCCTCAGCCGCACTCGCGGAGCACGACGTCGCCCTCGTCCTCATCCTCGCGGGGACGGAGCACGAGCAGAGGCGAGCTCTCGCCTACATCGACGCGGGCCACGTCGACGGGGTCCTGCTCATCTCCGCCCACGTCGGCGCACGGCTGCTCACGGACATCCAGAGATCCTCAGTGCCGGCCATCGCCTGCGGCGTGCCGGTCGGCTACGAGAAGCGCATGGGCTACGTCGCCGCCGACGACGAGGAGGGAGCGCGGGAGATGGTCGCTCATCTGCGGAGCCTCGGACGCTCGCGCATCGCCACGATCGCCGGACCGCCCGACACTACGGGAGGGATCGCGCGGCTCGCGGGCTACCGCGCGGAGGTGGGCGGTGCGGAGGCGGTGGAGTTCGGCGACTACGGACGGGCCGGTGGGGCCACTGCGATGGAGGCGCTTCTCGCCGCGCATCCCGACATCGACGCCGTCTTCGCCGCCAACGACCGCATGGCAGCAGGCGCTATCGACGCACTCGCCCGGCTCGGCAAGCGTGTGCCGGAGGACGTCGCCGTCGGCGGATTCGACGATTCGGCCGTCGCCCTCACGACGGACCCGCCGCTGACGACCATGCGGCAGCCCTTCGAGCGGATCAGCGCGGAGATGGTCCGCCTCCTCCTGCAGGCGATCGAGGGGGAGCGCCCGGCTGCCATCACCCTGCCTACGGACCTGGTGAGGCGCGGGTCGACCCAGCCCGGCGTGAGCCCGTGACGACGGCGGTGCCGGTCTGGGCCTCGCGATCACCCGGGCGATCCTCGCCCGGGCAGGCGGGACCGTCACCGTCTCGACGTCGTTCACCCGGCCCGCCGGGGGCCGGTCTTCACGGCGACCCTCTCGGTACCGGCCTGACGGCGACTGCCCGGCAGCGGTCATCATGGGAGGCGTGCGCCGGTGGTCGGGTCCGACACCGCAGCACGGGCAGGAGGGAGGGGGAGTGGTCCGGAGCCTCGTCCTCACCGGCGGCGCGGCCTGGCTGCTCGGGTCGACGATCGCCGTTCAGCTCTACCCCGCGCTGCTGCAGCGGCTGGTGCGGGCGCGCATCCAGCGGGCGGGGCAGGCTGGAGGAGGCGCGTCCTCCG
This sequence comes from Rathayibacter sp. AY2B3, assembly GCF_002931755.1. Taxonomy (NCBI): domain Bacteria; kingdom Bacillati; phylum Actinomycetota; class Actinomycetes; order Micrococcales; family Microbacteriaceae; genus Rathayibacter; species Rathayibacter sp. AY2B3. The sequence continues at coordinate 34,591 of NZ_PSUG01000016.1, forward strand.
TCGCAGGGGCATGAGCGCTGATCCGTCGGGGACTCAGTCGTCGCTGTCGCCGCTGGGCGCGGGTGCCTGGTCGGTGCCGGTGGTGGAGTCGGACCAGACGGCCTGCGCCCCGGAGTCGCCGATGCGGACGACGTCGATGGTGGCTCCGACGGAGACGGCGATCGCTGCGACGGCAAGCACGATCCCGACGACAGGGCGGCGGGTGGTGGCGTGGTCATCGCTCCGTCGCGTGCGGCGGAACCAGAGCCACTGCACCAGGGCGATGAGGAACAGGCCGGCGGCCCAGGGGAGCAGGTGATCGCCGAGCTCCGTGTGCAGCTCGAGGATCGCGGACGGCTCCGTCCGGCGTTCGAGGGCTTCGCCGGCCTGCGTGGTGAGCGGGACGGCGATCAGCGCGGCCAGGGCGATGATCGGGGTGAAGATCCCGAACCTGCGGCGGGCGGCGGGCCAGACGCTGCCGAGGACGAGCATCAGTGCGGCGAGGGGGAGCAGGACCACGACGGCGTGCACGAGGAGCGGGTGGAGAGGGAGGCCGTTGATCTGCCAGTCGTTCATCGGGGGCGCCTTCGGTCGAGGGGTGCTGTCCTCGTGACGCTACGCGCCTGTCCCGCGCGCTCCGCCGGATCGACGCGTTCGTGTGAGCCCTCGAACGATCGCTCGCCCGTCCTCGGAGCCCACTCCCCGCTTCACCGCCGAGCTGCGAGGCGCCGACCGGGCGGAGTCAGTGCGTGCGCTCGCTCGTCGGAGCGATCAGTCGTCGGAGCCGGTGGCCTCCTGCGATCGGTCGTCGAGGGCCCGGCTGTCACCGCTCGGGCAGCACCATCGTCACCGCGACTCCGCCGGAGCTGCGGTTCTCGAGGGCGACCGAGCCGTCCGCGGTGTCGACGAGCGCCGCCACGAGGGCGAGCCCGAGCCCGCTGCCGCCGTCGCGGCTGGTGCGCGCCTCGTCGGGCCGGGAGAAGCGCTCGAAGGCGTGCGGCACGAACTCCTCCGGCACGCCGTGCCCGGTGTCCTCGACGTGCAGCTCGAGGCCGGAGTCGTGCTGGCGCAGACGGAGGGTGATGTGTCCTCCCGGCGGCGTCGCAGCGATCGCGTTCGCGCCGAGATTGTCGAGGATCCGCGAGAACGCGCTCGCCGAGAGCGGGTAGGGCGCATCGGCCCGCTCGATCGCGGTGTCGAGCTCGATCTCGGGGCCGGCGCCTCCGGCGATCGTCCTCAGCCGGTCGACGGAGTCCATCAGCTCGGTCTCCAGCTCGCGCGCCGTCGCGCGCGCCGCGACCGGCGGGGCGGCGTCCAGGCGGGAGAGCTCCAGGAGGTTCGTCGCCAGCCGGGACAGGCGAGCGAGGGACCCCTCGGCGGCGCGGATCTCCGTCTCGAGGGCGTCCGCGTCGCCGAAGTGCCGGTGCGCGAGTTCGAGCTGGGTGATGACGACGGCCAGTGGCGTGCGGATCTCGTGGCTGGCCGCGGACACCATCTGCCGTTCCCGATCCGCCGTGTCCCGCGTCCGGGCGAGGAAGGCGTTCAGCGTCTCCGCCAGGTCCGACAGCTCATCAGTCGCCGAGCCGACGGGGAGCTCGCCTCCGTCACGATCGCCGAGCGAGGCGGCGGTGCGGCGCATCCGCTCGACCGGACGCAGGGCGACGCCGGTGAGCAGCCATGCGGCGAGAGCGGACAGGATCACGAGGGCTGCGGCGCTGACGAGCAGCGTCCGGTCGAGGGCCGCGACGGTGAGGTCGCTGCCGGCGCCGCTGCGCGCCGCCCAGAGCTCCCACGTGCCCGCGCCGGTGTCGAGGGTCCGCGAGACGACGGTGAACCGCACGTCCTCGTCGGTGACGACCGTCGAGGCGCCGTCGTTGCCGCTGCTGCGGTCCAGGACCTCGTGGACGTCGTGCGGCATCGTGTCGACGGGGACCGCACCGCCGGGAGCGCGCGCGAAGATCAGGATCCCCTCGGCCGGCGGGTCAGGGGTCTCGGTCGGCTCCGATCGCAGATCGGCGAGGTACGGGGCGAGGTCGCCCTCGGCGAGGGTCACCTCGGAGGCGACCACGATGCTGCGGAACTGCGCGTGCAGTACGAGGGTGGTCGCACCGACCCCGATCAGCGCGACGAGGAGGCTGCCGAGAGTGATCCGGGAGCGGATCGAGAGGGAGCGCAGCAGCCTCACTCGGCGCGCTCCAGCCGGTACCCCGCGCCGCGGACCGTCGTGATCCGAAGGCCCGTATCGGCGAGCGCGAGCTTCTTGCGGAGGTAGCTGACGTACTGGTCCACGAGAGTCGGCTCGAACGTCTCCGACGACCCCCACACCTCGGTGAGGATCCCCGTCCGGGTCAGCACCTCGTCCGGCCGCAGGGCGAAGAAGCGCAGCAGGGTGAACTCCTTCACGCTCAGCGCGAAAGGGCGGTCGCGGACGGTCGCCCGCACCGCCAAGGCGTCCAGGCGCAGCGCTCCGATCTGCACCACAGGCTGTGGGCCGCTGGTCCGGCGGCGGATCTGCGCGCGGATCCGCGCGCTCAATTCGCCGAAGTGGAACGGCTTCGTGACGTAGTCGTCGGCGCCCGAGTCCAGCCCGAAGATCCGGTCCTCGACGGCGTCCCGCGCCGTGATCAGCACCACCGGGACGGTGCTGCCCGATTCGCGCAGCCGACGGCAGACCTCGAACCCGGTCATCCCCGGCAGCATGACGTCGACGACGGCGACGTCGACGTCTCCCGCCGTGAAGGCGATCAGCGCATCGACACCGTTGTCGACCAGATGCACGTCGTAGCCGTCCTCCTGCAGCCCCCGCTCGACGAGGGCACCCAACTGCGGGTCGTCCTCGACGACGAGGATCCGGGGCATCAGATCGCGCCGGACGTGCCGAGCAGCGACCCGATCAGGAACGTGGCAGCGAGCGCCAGAGCGCCGCCGACGACGATGCGGATCATCGGCCGCAGAGCCCGGCTGCCGCCGACCCGGGCGCTGATGAACCCCGTCGCGGCGAGGGCGATCAGCACCACAGCGAAGGTCACCGGAACCCTCTGTTCCGGCGAAGGGAGCAGGATCGCCAGCAGCGGCAGCGCGGCGCCGAGGAGGAACGACAGTGCCGAGGCGCCGGCGGCGGCGAGCGGACTGGCGACCGCCTCCTCGCTCAGGCCCAGTTCCACTTCCAGATGCGCGGTCAGAGCGTCGTTCTCGCTCAGCTCGCGGGCGACCCGATGCGCGGTCTCCGGGGTCAGGCCCCGCGCCTGGTAGAGAGAGGCGAGCTCCTCGAGCTCCCCGGCGGGATCCTCTGCCAGCTCGACGCGCTCCTTCTCGATCAGTGCACGCTGACTGTCGCTCTGGCTGCTCACCGACACGTACTCGCCCAGCGCCATCGAGATCGCACCGCCGACGACCCCTGCGACGCCCGCCGTCAGGATCGGTGCCGTGGCGGTCGTGGCGCCGGCGACGCCCACGACGAGAGCGGCGACCGAGACGATTCCGTCGTTCGCGCCGAGCACGCCCGCCCGCAACCAGTTCAGCCGCCCCGAGATCGCACCGTCGTGAGGTTCCGCGCGGGGCGAGGAGGGCGGAGGCGCGGACGGGGTCGACATGAGGGCCATGCAAGCACCAGCCCCGCTGACGCGCCAGCAAGGAGAGGCTGCCCGATCCTTCCGACGCCGCCCGGCTGAGAGGAGACGCAGGGGAGGGGCAGAGGTCGGCGCAGGCCGCACGCTACGGTGCGACGACCTCCCCGGACCCGAAGGAATCACCATGCCGCTCATCCGCATCGACCTGATCGAGGGCCGCTCCGACCAGCAGATCACCGCACTCGGCGACGCGCTGATGCGCACCCTCGTCGAGGTCTACGGCCTCCCGGAGCGCGACCGCTTCCAGATCGTCACCGAGCACAAGCCCGGCCGGCTCACCGCCCTCGACGTCGGTCTCGGCATCGAGAGGTCCGAGCAGGTCGTGGTCATCCAGATCTTCACTCAGACCGGACGCACCACGGACGAGAAGCAGACGTTCTTCGCCGCACTCGCCGCCGCGCTGGAGGAGATCGGCGTCGACGGCGCCGACCTCGTCGTCGGCTTCGTCGAGAACACCGCGGCGGACTGGTCCTTCGGCTTCGGTCGAGCGCAGTACCTCACGGGCGAGCTCGCAGCGCCCGGCAGCGCGTCATGACGCCGTCCCGGCGGGGAACGGCTCTCTGAAACGCGTCGCGACCCACTCCGGTCGTCGGGCCGCCACTCGGGCAGGGCCCAGCGGGCGCGGCCGACGGAACGCGACCGGTCAGCCTGCGGGCCTGCTGAACAGGTTGACGACGTTCCCGTCCGGGTCGCGGACGAGGGCGGAGCGGTTGCCCCACGGCATGGTGCTCGGCGGGAGCACCACGTCCTCGCTCCGGGGTGCGAGCTCGGCGAAGGCGCGGTCGACGTCGGGCACCTCGAACTCGAGCAGCATGGAGCGGTTCGACGCGGGGACGACGGCGCCGTCGAGCATCCCGACGGTCGTGGTGTGGGCGATCGCGAGGGTCGCGCCCGCTCCGGTGAACTGCGCGAAGACCGGCGCCGGGCGCTCGGCAGGACGGCCGATGACCTGCTCGTAGAAGGCGACGAGGCCGTCGAGGTCGTCGGTGACGAGGCGGAGGGAGGTGAACGGCATGGGGCTCCTTCAGGGGCGGGGACGAGGTGGAGGCACCAGGCTCGCCGGTCGTCGCGACACCGTCCTGTCGGTGTTTCCGCAGATCGTCCTCGTCCCCGCGAGGTCCGCGGCGGCCGTCGGCGTCCCCGGAGCGGGTCAGTCGTCGACGACGGACCGCAGTCGTCCGTACTGGAGCGCGAGGTCCTCGGCTCGGAGGGTGCGCTGCGGAGGCCGCTCGTCGGTCACCTCGACCGACAGCATCCGGTCGCCGCGGAACGCCCGGACCCCCTCGCGCAGCCGGCACCACGCGATCAGGTACCAGTGCTCCTCCTTCCCGATCGAGCCCAGCGGTTCGACGTCGCGGACCGACTCCGCACCGCTGCTGTCGCGGTAGCGGAGCCGGACGACACGATCCGCTCGGAGGGCCGTCGCGAACTCCGCCGGGACGGGCGCCTCCTCCTCGCTCTCGAGGAAGTGCACCCGGGAGGCGACCGCGCCGGCGCGGGCGGCCACGTCGTCGGGCAGGACCGCGAGCGTCTTCCGGGCGGCGGTCCGGGCCGCCTGCCGGAACGGACTGCGCCGCAGCGCGCTGAGGCCGATCAGCACGGCGACGGCCTCCTCCAGCGTGAACCCGGCCGGACCGAGGGTCGCCGACGCGTCGATGACGTAGCCGCCCGTGCGGCCGGGCTCCGCCCAGATCGGCAGACCCGCCTGCTGCAGCGCGGACAGGTCCCGCTCGATGGTCCGCACCGACACCTCGAACCGCTCGGCGAGACGGCGCGCGCTCCGCGGCCGGGGCGAGACCGCCCTCAGCTCCTCGACGAGCCCGTAGAGACGGTCGGTGCGGTTCACCCGACCATCATCCGCCCGGGCGCGCCAGGTCGCGGTCGTCAGCGGACTCACTGTGCGGCGGTGCTTCCGCGCGACGCGCGATCAGGTCAGCGCCGGCAGATCGCGGGTGGTCTCGGCCACGTCGGTGAGCCGGGCGGCGAACCTCTACCGTTGCACCCGTGCCCCTCCTTCTCGCCGGCCTGCTGTCGTGAGAGCGCTCGTCGCCTGGCTCGAGCACCGCCAGATCCCGCTCTACCTCGCGGCGATCGCCGCCGGCGCCGCTCTCGGACTGCTGCTGCCCGCCGCGCACCACCTCGATGTCGCGATCGAACCGGTGCTCGCGCTGCTGCTGTTCGCCACGTTCCTCGGGGTCCCGTTCGCCGCGATCGGACGGTCTCTGCGCGACGGCCGCTTCCTCGCCGCGGTCGGGGTGCTGAACTTCGTCGTCGTGCCGCTCGTCGCCTACGGGCTGTCCCGATTCGTCGCCGACACTCCGGTGCTGCTGTTCGGGGTCCTGCTGGTGCTCCTGACGCCGTGCATCGACTACGTGATCGTGTTCGCCGGCCTCGCCGGAGGAGCGTCCGACCGACTGCTCGCCGCCGCACCGCTGCTGATGCTCGCGCAGATCCTCCTCCTCCCCGTCTATCTGCTGCTCGTCATCGGTCCTGCGGGGGTGGCGGTGGTCGACGCCGGTCCGTTCGTGCGGGCGTTCCTTCTGCTGATCGTGGTGCCGTTGTCCGCGGCCGGTCTGGTGCAGGCCCTGGCGCGCCGACACAGAGCCGGACGGATCGTCGAGTCCACGATGCTCGGGCTCATGGTGCCGCTGATGACGGCCACGCTCTTCACCGTCGTCGCCTCCCAGGCCGGCGCCGTGGGCGCCTCGGCCGGCCGGCTTCTCGTCCTCGTGCCGCTCTACGCCGGATTCCTCGTGGTCATGACCGCTCTGGGGCTGGGTGCTGGACGCGTCTTCCGACTCGACGTGCCCGCGACGCGCGCCCTCGTGTTCAGCGGCGCGACCCGCAACTCGCTCGTCGTGCTGCCCCTCGCACTCGCGCTCCCGGCGCCGCTCGCGCTCGCGCCGGTCGTCGTCGTCACGCAGACTCTCGTGGAACTCGTCGGCATGGTCGTCCTCGTCCGACTGCTCCCTCGGCTCGCCCGAGACCGAGCAGCGGGGGCCGGCCCGGTCTGACGCGGACTCACCAGCGCCCGAGACGACTCGGGCCTGCAGAAGGGCCGCCCGGGGAGTCGCCCGGAAGGTGCTCGCCGGTCAGTCCTTCTCGGGTCTGCCCGCACTCCCTGCGTCAGCGGGCTCGTCGGCCGAGGTGAGAGGAGCTGCGGACTCGACCGCGGTGGGCTGGACCCCGGCTGATCTCGCAGTCTTGGCGGCGAGGCGCTTCTTCTGGGACTTGCCGGTGCTGAACGGGCTCACCCACAACCAGGAGAAGCGGCGCAGCGACTGGAAGAGGAACAGCGACGCCCAGAGGGAGAACACCGTCAGGGCGACCGGGAAGACCGTTGCCGGGAGGGGTGGGACATTCGTCTCGCCGAGCAGGGGGACGAACGCGACGACGACAGCGATCACGAAGAGGTGCAGGAGATAGATCTGGAAGCTCTGCTGCCCCATGGTGACGAAGATCTTCAGTGCGCGGACCTTGACGAGGTACTGGGAGCCGGCGATGCCCGCGATGATCGCGACCGAACTGGCTATCAGGATGACGCCCGGAATGCGGTTCGCGTCGAAAACGACGATCACCGCGATGATGCCGAGGTAGGACACCGCGAGCGCGAGCGCCTGCCAGAGCTTCACGCGAGCGGCGAAGCGGTAGAACGTGCGGGGGATGAACATCGCCACGAGGAAGAAGAGGAAGTTCTGGAGGACCCGGTCCCAGCCGATGTTGTCGGTGTCCAGCAGGCCGGTGGTCGTCGCCGCGACGGCGAGCAGTCCGGCCACCGAGAGCTGGATCCACCGGGGCACCTTGCGGATCAGCCAGGCGAGGATGCTGAAGATCGCGAGAGCCCAGATGAACCAGTAGCTGCTCGACGGCAGGATGGGGAGCACCAGCACGTTGAGCGGGTCCGTCGGCGAGGTCGCCTCCGATCGTGAGAACGGGACGACGAGGTAGAAGGCGACCCGGATGAACGACCACAGCAGGTAGAGGTACACCAGCGCGAGCACCCGGCGGCGCCACAGTTCGGCGAACGTCCACGTCAGCATCCGGGCGGCCGTGAGGCCCGCGATGAAGAAGAACACGGGCATGGGGAAGTAGAGCAGCACCGTGCGGAGCTTCGGGACGTACCCCGCGAGGTCGAAGAATCCCAGGAACAGCGACGAGTGGTAGAGCACGACGAGGCTGATCGCGACGCCCTTGGCGAAATCGATCCACTCTCGCGACTCGGGGCGCTTCACCACGGCGCCTGCCGTGCTCGAGCCCGTCATCCGTCGCTCCTCGCGTGGGCGCACAGGGCGCGATCACTCTTCACCGATTGCTGCGGATCCATTGCGCCCCCAAGATGCTGAATACGAATCGGCTGCGAATGAGCCCCGATTCATTCCCCGTACGGGTTTTGAGAGTACGCGAAAGAATCCGATCGCGGACGAATCGCTGGAGCATCGAGGCGGCCGGGGAGGTCCGGACGCCTCGCAGACACCGGACGACGTCCTGTCCGTGGAGTCGCCCGCCCCACGCCGGAGGGCCTTCGGCTCGATCCGAGCGACGTCGGACGGTCCGCGACCGCAGACGAATGAACCGTGGAGGGACGCCGTGACGACACTTTCGTCCAGTTCCCCGGGTTCGCTACCCGAAGGATGAGACGAAATCGGCCCGCGGCCAGGACACCCCGACCTCTCCGGCATACTCCATGACGTGAACGACGCCACCACCGCCCCCAGTCTCGACGGCCGCGAGTTCGTGATGACCTCCTCGACCAACAGCGCGGTCGACCCGGAGTCGCCGTCGCGGTTCCACTACTCCGAGCGCGACGGAGTGGTCTGGGGCGACTACGTCGGCGACACCGTGACCTTCGGCCGGTTCGTGGGCACGCGCACCGGCGACGCCCTGCAGGTCTCGTTCGTGCATCAGCTGATCGACGGCGGGACCGTGGTCAGCGGCACCGGCGGCAGCCGTGTCGAACTCGACGGCGAAGGCCTGCTGCGGCTCGTCGAGGAGTTCGAGATCGACGGCGACGACCACGTCAGCATCTGCGTCGAGGTCTGACGCTCAGCGCGCCGCGTCGCGGCCGTTCCCCGCGGTGGTGAACCGCGTCATGCCGATCCGGAGCGGTCGGGGATGTCGGAGGGCAGCAGGTAGGCCTTGCGCACCACCTCGTCGAGCACGACGACCGAGACCACCGACTTCACCTCGGGCCGGGCCGCGACCACGCCGGTGACGAAGTCGTGCACGCCGCCGATGTCGAGCGAGCGGACCAGGAGCATCGCGTCGTGCTCGCCGGTCGTGATGCAGCAGTACTCGACGTCGGGCATCTGGAGGATGCCCTCGCGGAACCGGTGCCACGACTGCGGGTGCACCGTCACGAACACCAGGGCGCAGACGTCGAGCCCCACCTTGCCGGGATCGACCAGGGCCGAGAACCCGGTGATGACCCCGGAGGCGGTGAGCTGCTCGACCCGGTTGAAGACGCTCGCCCGCGAGACGTTCCGCGCAGCGACGGTGACCCTCGGCCCCCACCGGGTGGAGCTGCTGCAGTACGACCCGCCTCGACCGCTCGAGTCCGCCGGCTCGCCCGCACAGGTCGGCACGGTGCACATCGCGCTCACGGTCTCAGACCTCGATCGTGTGCTCGAGCTCTGCGCTGGACACGGCTGGAGACCGGTCGGGACACCTCACCGGATGACCGGTGGCGCCCGAGCCGGCACGCGCATCGTCTACCTCGAAGGGGACTGGTGATGCTGGTCCGTGACGCCTGAGACGAATCCGTGCTCTGAGGGCATTCACTACTGAGGGGGTGATGTCGGATGGTCGGTGCTGCTGAGGCGACGCTGGTGGATCGTCTGCGCGGCGGTGACCCTTCGGGGTTGGACGCTCTCTTCAGGATGCACGGCCGCGCGGTCCATCGGGCTGCGAGGAGCTTCCTCGTGGACGCCGACCAGGCGGAGGACGTCGTTCAGGAGAGCTTCCTCCTGCTCTGGAAGCGCCGCTCGAGCGTGCGCATCGCGGGGGAGTCGGTGCTGCCGTGGCTTCTGGTGACGGCGCGGAATCTCAGCTCCTCGACCAACCGCCGCGAGCAGCGCCGGCGCCACCAGCCCCTCTCCGACGACACCGCTTCTCGCGGCGTCGACGCGGAGACGAGCGACCGGCTGCTCGACGTGCGGCGTCTGGTCGAGCAGATGAGTGCGACCGACCGTGCGATCTGGACGGCGTGCATCGAGGACGACCTCAGCTACAGCGATGCCGCCGCCTCCCTCGGCCTGTCCCACGGGACGGTCCGCAACCGGCTCTCGCGCGTGAGGGCCTCCCTGACGAGAACCCTGACGGAACGGACAGAGGACCATGGACAGTCGTGACCTGAGCGATGAGCAGCTCGAGCGCATCAGCGCACGCCTCACGCAACGGATCCGCCGCCGCCGACGTTTCGGCCAGGCCGCGGCGGTGACGCTCGCCGGCATCGCGGGCGCGGTCCTCAGCGCGACAGTCGTCACTGCGGTGACGACGGACCGCGGCACTCCGGTCGCGGCGCCCGTCACCTGCTGGGAACAGGACGGGCAGGGCGTCGCACTGTCGGGCGAGATCCGAACGACGGCAGAAGAGCCCATCGAGTCACTCGCCGCGGCATGCGCTGCACTCCTGGGGTCGGGTACCGACGGCATCACAGACGGGACGGACGCTGCACTGTTCTCCCTCGCCGGAACCCAGGTGTGTCAGGAGGGCGGGGGGATCCGGATATTCACGGGGATGAGCACCCCGGTCGACTGCACCGACCTGCCCATGAACCAGGACGGAGTCGACCAGTGATCACCAGACGTGCGAGACCCCTTCCCTTCAGCATCCTCTGCCTCTCCGGGGCGCTCCTTCTCGGCGGATGCGCGACGAGCGCCACCGTGTCCGGCGCACCGTCGTCATCGCAGGTCCCGGGTGAGCAGCTGCGAGCCGAAGACGTGACGAAGCTCACCTACGAGAGCACCGCGGTCATCGGTGATCAAGGATCAGGCGGATGGGTGCTCGATCATCCGGTCGGTTTCCACATCGTCAGCATCGACGGCCGATCGAAGCTCAGCGTGAACGAGCCCTGCAACGGGCTCACCTACGATCTGCAAGCGGCCGGCCTGCAGCCTTCCGTCTGGGTCGTCACCGCAGGCCCTGCGACGACGTTCGTCGCCTGCACTGACGGCGAGCAGTGGCTGGTGGACGTGCTGGGCGCCGAGGACGTGAGCCTCACGCAGACCACGACCACGCTGCGCATCCGCTCCGGCCCCGTCACCATCGACGCAACCGCGAGTACGACGCCCACCTCGACTGAGACACAGGCGGCACCGGCCTCGACTCGGGACCCCCAGCCGTCGTCACTCCTGACGGAGGCCCCGACGTGCCCCCCGACTGATGACACCGCCTACGGGCCGATGATCGACGTCCAGCAGCTGACGAACCCGGCGCTCGACCTGGCCGACGGCGCCGGAAGTCGCCTTTCGACGCTCAGCGCGGAGGAGAAGACGCAGTACCCGATCTACGCGGTGCGGGCGACGTATGCGGAGCTGTCCTCCTGCGCCCCGGGACTCGGCGGCGACACTCGAATCGCACCGGAGGCGCTGATGTGGGCTCTGAGCGTCCACGCCCCTGTCGTGAACGACGCGCCGTACGGATTTCCGGCCAAGAAGTGGGACGTCTACACCGTCGTCTACGACGGCGATACCGGAGAGGCGACGGCCTCCTCGACGGGGGTCGACCTCCAGGCGCTCGGGATGCGCGGTGCGGTGATCACCGCACGGTAGAGGAACGAGAAGATGATGGATCGGCGTTCAGTACGGGGATGGTTGATCGGTCACGAGACGCGGCGGTCCCGGTCGACGTCTCCAGTAGCTGTGGGTGTGCAGCGCCCAGCTGTGCTCGGCCTCTGAGGTGGAGGTGTATGCGCATGACTCGCGTCTGGTTCAGAGCGGAGGAAGCTCGACGTTCTGGCGTGCGGCCAGACGGGTGAGCGCGGCTTCTAGGTCTTGCCGAGCTAGCTGTTCTGCTTTCGGTCCGGTAGGAATCTTTGCGACAGAACGCCTGACGATCATTGTCAGTGTTGTGTTCACGAGTCGGACGATCGGCGTCTCGCGCGGTGGCTCGTAGTTGACGTACCCACTCACGTGGTCCACGCCGACGAGGCGCCACCACCGTTTCCACTCGGGTGAGCAGAGTCGGTCAGCAAGCCGGTCGACCTCGGCGAGATACTCCGCGGGAACATCATTCACCGGGCCCCCTCCTCCCCACCCGACGTAGACGTCGTCAGTGGGCTGCTCGATGAAACGAAAGCCCGCCCCGACGGCGGGGCCGGTCGGCTCGATCGGCAGCGGCGTCGTGAACCCTCCGCTCAGGTGGACCGTACCGGTGGCGACGTCGAGGGTGAACCGTCCGCGATCGCCGAGCAGGATGCCGGGAATCGATACGCCTTCAACGGAGGAGCTCGACGTCCATCGCAGGTCTCGTGCAGCGCGATCGAACGACCAGAAGGTGGAGTCGCCGACTATCGTCTCGGACAGCACCGGCGGCCGCCCTCCGCCCAGGTGCTCGACTTCGACACGGAGACGGAAGCAGCCGTCGTCCTCGAGCACGCCGATCAGCCGCATGCGATGCGATCGAGCCGGGTTCTTCTTCCATGGCCCGCGACGCGGTTCCCCGTAGTCGACTCCTCTTAGAGCGTCAGTCGCTCGACTCACCGCGGCCGGATCGCCGCCCTGGTTGCTCACCAGCCTTCGCAGCGTCTCCGTCCACATCGTCAGCACCAGTTCATCCCGCGCACGCACATCGAGGTTGTGGAATCCCGCCGGTACCGCGAAGTGGACCGAGTTCTCACCGTCGATCACGATGCGAGAGATCTCGACCTCGAGATCGGTACTCGCGGATGCTCCTCCTGGGAGAAGTCGGATGCTCGCCCGCGGCATCTCTATGCGCTGCTCCGCCAGGCGTTCTCCGAGCGGTTCGGAGATCTTCCTCGACCCTCGAAGAATGGCGTCCATCTCGAGCAGGGGCCAGTCCGATTCGTCCGGGGGGCGCGGTGGAGACCATCGGACGTCCGGGTGGCCCGTGTTCGGCCAGAGGTGCACTTCCCTCAGAATCGGCGCCATGCGCCGATCATCCCACCGGGACAGCGCGACAGTGGCGCCTCACGGTGGGCGGCTAGGTCTCCGGTGTGCGGATCGGTGTCGCAAGCGGGTCCTGCGGCGGCGGGTCCGTGAGGTGGACTGACCACGCTTCGCCGTGGCTCTCGGACCAGGAGAGGTACATGTCGCAGCGCGCGAGCCCGGGTGCATCGAGGATCACCCTCGCGTTGACCGGGACGACGTCGGAGTAGACGGTCGGTTGGGCTTGAGCTTGTGCGACCGGGGAGCACTCGGCGACGAGCTCCGCGACGGAGTTCGGGTTCGATGCTGGGAAGTGAGCCATGACCGCGGTCTGCGGATCGTCCGTCGTCAGGTCCCGCACCAGCGTCTCGGCGTACTCCTCGTTCAGACCCTCTTTCGGGTAGTACGGCTCCGCAGTAGCGTTCGCGAGGGCGAGGGCGGATCCTGCTGCGCCCAGCGCCAGCAGAACAGCGAATCCTCCGATGAGGACTTGAGTCGATCTCCGGGCCATGTGCCGATCATGCCGTCCAGCTCTCCTCGTGATCGACAGGCGAGGGCGGCTGCCTCTTCCGGTCGACGAAGAGGAAGACGGCGGACCCGAGGATCGCCGATCCCACGACAGCCGCTGTCACCCCGAGGACGACCCAGCCCGCGGGGACGTCTGGCGCAACGGCGAGGCCGACCGCGACGCCGACGAGGGCGAGGACGAGTGGCGTGAGGGCCACAGCTGTGCGGCGCATGCTCGCAGCCTGGAGGGGCTCGATGCTGAGCCGATCGCGTTCGAGCCCGTCCCGTTCGAGGATCGTTCAGTGGGCGCGGACTGCACCACGCCGACGGATACGAAATTCCAGCGCAGCGACCTTCGGGAGCGTGTCGCGCAGATCCTAGCCTTCGTCACGTCGCGCCTCACGGCGCATGAGGACCACGAACCCGACGATGACGAAGAGGACGACGAACACCACGGAGACGATCGGCCAGTAGGTCACGAAGAACCAGACGATGGCCAAGGGCACCAGGATGACTGCGCGGGGATCAGGCACCCGGCGTTCCCCCGTGCCCCGCCAGCCGAAGGGGCGGGTCGAATGGGTGCTGCTCGTTCTTGCGGGAGCTGCTCATGTCGCGGGACAGCTCGTAGGGGAGCGCGGCGAGCGTGCTTTCCACGCGGAGGCCGGTGCCGGTACCTGGCGGTGCCTTCCGTTCGCGGCGCTGCGGCGTCACTGTTCCGTGCTGGAGGGCGACAGTCGAGCGGCTGCGAGCTGGCGGGTGCCGGGATCACCGACACCCAGGATCAGGACGCTCTCGATACCGCCGATCGTGTCGGGATCGATGATCTGCAATTCCTGGTCGGCATCCGCTGTCAGCGAGCCGACCTCGCTTCCGACGTCCGCAGGGAACCTCAACTCGCCGTCATTGTCTTCGAGTGGAGCGCTTGTGAGAAGGACTCGCGGCTCCACTGCTCCGGTCAGGCTCAGCCCGCTGAGGGACAGCCACACCGTCCCGTCCTCTCGCTCCTCGATCAGGAGATCACCGCTCGCATCGTTGGACACGCTCTCGAGCGAGGTGCGGATGGGCAGCTGCTCCAGAAGTGACTGTGCGGCGGGAGAGCCCGTTGTATCGGAGCCGTCCGTAGGGCTGCCCGTTGGGAGGCTGGAAGCGGTGGACGTCATCGAAGGGCTGGTGACGGAGGTTCCATCGAGGGGTGCCGTGCAGCCGGCCAGGGCGAGAACGAGCCCGCTCACAGCGACCGTGGCCGATAGCCGGCCGATCGCGTTCCTGTCTGTCATGGTTCCTGCTGCTCCGTCCGTCGATCTGTCGCTCAGCCTACGCAGGGCGCGATTCTCATCGCCCTGTCGACGGTTCTCTGCGGGGCCGGTGGCGTGAACTCCTCCCGATCGGATCGTCGTCCGAGCAGCGACCGGGCGTCAGTCGCGCTCCGCCCCCTCCCCTCCAGACATCGTGAGCCAGAGGATGAGGGTGAGGATGAGGCCGATGATGCCGCTGACGAGCAGCGCAGCGACGGCGACGGCAGACGCGCCGAACGACCCCTGAGCATCGTTGCTCATCTCCACCGGCACGAACCAGTAGGCGACGGCTCCGACGATGAACAGCACGCTGACGACAAGGGCGCCGATGCAGGTGTCCCGTCGCACCTTTTCTTGGGACCCGTCGCCTGAGAGGGTGACGAGCCACAGGATTCCGATCACGGCGGGAGCGCCGGCGAGGAGCACGAGTAACACGGGTTCCCCTAGCTGATGACGGGCCGCGACAGTATCCGCAGCTGGGGCAGGAAGAGCGCCTCGGCCGATACGGCGAGCATCACGCTCCTCTGTCGAGGGCGACCGTCTGGCTCGCGGTCATCGGGCAGCAACGGTGAGATTCAGGTCCTCACCGACGCGGAGGATCTCGTCCGGGGGGAACCGGAACGGGTTGAGGTAGAACAGGTCGTCGGCCGTCATGCCGAATCGTGCCGCGACGTCCTCTGCGAGGTCGTTGCGAGCGACCGCGTACGACGTCGGCTTTCCGTCCGTGGATGACACCTCGCCACGCGCTGCTGCACGCGGGCCGGCGTCCCGGGCGACGAGGGTGCTGCGCTGCGGCTGCACGTTCCACTGGACGTCAGCGATGGCGAGGATTCTGGTCGAGCAGTCGGGGTCGTCCTGCGGTCGTGTCGTGAGAACGAGTTGATCGATCGCTGTCGGGTCGCCGCGGAACTCTGAGAGGTTCCGCCACGCCTTGTAGGGCTTCCCGGACTCCGCGTCCGCGAGACGCATCGGGAAATCGACGTCGAAACAGGTGGTATCCGCGTCGATCGGATCGAGCGCCCCCATGACCGCTGCGGAACCGGAAGACGCGGCGGGGATGACGAGCTCGTCGGATGCCAGGGCCAGCCGGCCGTCCGCCGCGCTCAACTGGACGGCGCCGGTTGTCCCGTCGCTCCCGGTGAACGTCGCTACGCCTAGATCGCCGGTCAGCGGGGAGGTGAAGCCGTCGTCCGTGTTCGTCGCCGGAGGCGGAGTCGAAGGTGCAGGCTGCGCCGTGCATCCCGTCACGACTAGCAGGCATGCCGCGACCGCGACCGTGCTGCGCACCTTCGAGAACGTCCCCACCGGCTCAGGCTAAGCGACGTCACCGCTTTCCTCGTGGTCGCGTCTCCGCCTGAAATGCTCAGCGCCGTTCCGAAAGGGGAGTGTCTGTCGCCGGTCATCAGGAAGCCCGACGGCTCCTAGGCTGACCTGATGAATTCCCCGGCATCGACCCGCCCACTCGTGGGCGCTGCTCGCATCGCCGTCGGCGCAGCCGCGATCGCGGTGATCCTCCACACCTACGCGCTGAGCATCGCGGCCGGCGACCCGAATCCGTTCGACTACTTCGGCTACTTCACGAACCAGACCAGCCTCCTCGCGAGCGCGGTGCTGATCGTCGCGGGTTCGATCGCGCTCGCCCGCCGTCCGACCCCGGTGTGGCTGAGCTACGTCCGCGGCGCGGCGACGGCCTACCTGATCGTCGTCGCCGTGATCTACAACACCCTCGTCCCCGGTACCGGGACGGCCCCGCCCTGGGTCAGCGCCGTCCTGCACGTGGTGCTCCCCGCGCTCGTCCTCCTCGACTGGATCGTCGTCGCCGACCGCGGACCGCTCTCGTGGCGCCGGCTGTGGGTGGTCCTGCCCTACCCGATCGTCTGGGTCGTCGTCGTGCTCGTCCGCGGAGCGACCGACGGATGGGTGCCCTACGGGTTCCTGCTCCCCGAGAACGGAGTGCCGTCGCTCGTCCTGCACGTCGCCGGGCTGACCTGCGCGGTGCTCCTCGCGGGCGCGCTCGTCTGGGCGCTGAGCCGACGCCGTGCCTCATCTCGTTGATGTCCCGTCCCCTCTCGCCGTGGATCACGAGAGGGCGCTCACCACAGCTGGAAGCCACGCGACGAGGACAGGCCGACCGAGAGCCTCCGCGGAGCGACGTACCCACCGACAGCGGCAACGACGATCCAGATGACGACACCTACCCCGCCGCCAGAGCCATCACGTCTCTGGGCTCGACCAGCACGAAGAAGAGAGCGGCCGTCGCTCCGCGCAGGGTCGCGATCGAAGCGAGCGTCGGCTCGCCGGTGCCACGGAGAGAGGCCGACCATTCCGTGAGCGTGGCGAGCGCGCTACCGAGCGATCGCGCGCTTCGCCTCATCCGCATCGCCTCCGGCGTTCCGTCCGGGGATCGTTCACCGGTCGCTGGAGCGCCTCCTCACATCGGTCGCTGCCGTCCAGCGATCATCGCGAGCGACGGCGCCCGGCCCTTCTCGATGTGGGTGAAAGCGATCGACTCGGCGAGGCGGTCGTTGCCCGAGCGGATCGCGTCGAGCAGGCCGTGGTGCTCGTCGGACTGCTGGCGCTGGTCGCGGGCGCTGGTGAGATAGAACAGCCAGGTCATCCGGCCGGTGACGGCGCGCATCAGCGAGGTGAGCAGCGCGCTGCCGGCGACCTCGACGATCGCCTCGTGCACGACGGTCGAGGTCTCGGCGACCTCCAGCCAGTCCTCGCTGTCGAGGGCGCGGTGCTCGGCGTCGATCGCCTCGAGCAGCGGCTGCAGCGACGCCCCGGCGGCGACGGCCTGCGCGGCCAGTCGCGCGGCGAGCGTCTCGAGGCTGAGCCGGACGTCGAAGAGCTCGACGACGTCCTCCACACTCCACTGGGCGACCCGGGTGGAGCGGCGGGGCAGCATCCGCACGAAGCCCTCGTTCGCGAGCTGCGGCACGGCTTCGCGCACCGGTAGTCGCGACACGTGCAGCTCGGTGGCCAGCGAGGCCTCGACGAGCCGAGACCCCTGCGGGTAGTGGCCGAGGATGATCTCCCGGCGCAGCGCGCGGTAGGTCTGGCTCGCGAGCGACTCCTCGGTGCTGACGAGTGTCATGACGGTCCTCCTCGCGACGCCGGTGCGACCATTCAACACGCTCGGCCGCTCTCCGCCGTTCAGCCGGGCCAGCTGCGCTCCTTCGGCAGCGGGCGGGCGTAGCTGTCGATCCGGCTGGTGCCGAGCCGCTGCCGGACGAGGGTCTCGACGAGCGCGGCCGCCGCCGCGACGCCGTCGACGACCGGCACGGGCAGGCGCGCGCCGACGTGCTCCTCGAGCCCCGCCATGCCCGCGCAGCCCAGGCAGACGACCTCGGCGCCGCGGGCGATCGCGCGCTCGCCGGCGGCGACGAACGCGTCGAGGGTCGCCTGCGGATCCTCCTCCAGCTCGAGCACGCCGAGGCCGGTGTCCTCGATCGCGGCGCAGTGCGCGATCAGGCCGGCGGTGGTGAGGCTGTCCTCGATCTGGCCGACCGCGCGCCGGACCGTGGTGACGACCCCGTAGCGGCGGCCGAGCAGCATCGCGAGGTGCGCGGACGCCTCGGTGATGTCGACGACGGGGACGTCGAGCAGCTCGCGCGCGCCCTCGCGGCCGTGCTCGCCGAACCCGGCCATCACGACGCCGTCGATGCCGGCCGGCAGCCGCTCGAGGGTGTGCAGGACGGCCGCGGCGCTGAGGAAGCTGTCGTACCAGCCCTCGGCCGACGCGACGCCCCAGCTCGGCGTGATCGCGACGATCTCGGTGCCCGGCCCGACGGCGAGCCGGGCGCGGGCGGCGGCCGTCTCGGTCATCGACTCGGTCGTGTTGCAGTTGACGACGGCGATGCGCATCAGCGGCCCGCCGCCGCGGGGACCCCGGAGAGCCGGATCTCGCTGCCCGCGTCCCGCAGCCGCCCCAGATCGATCAGCGCGGCGGCGACCGCGAGGTCCTGCGCCGCGAGGCCGACGGAGTCGAAGACGGTGATCTCCTCCGTGCAGACGCGGCCGGGAGCGGTGCCGGCCACGACGTCGCCGAGCTCGAGCAGCCCGGCCGCCGCGTCGAGCGCGCCCTCCGCGATCGCGAGGACGAGGTCCCCCGACTTCGCCCGCGCCGTGGCAGCGCTGTCGACGACGAGCGTGCCGATCGTCATCGCCGCGGCGTCGAGCTCGCGGTGCTCCGGCCGCGGACGGGCGCCGACGGCGTTCACGTGCTGGCCGGCGTGCAGCCAGGCGCCGCGCACGATCGGCTCGACCGACGGCGTCAGCGTGCAGAGCACGTCCGAGCGCTCGGCGACGGCCCGCGGATCCGCAGCGCGGGTCACCGGATGCCCCACCGCCTCCTCGAACCGGTCGAGCGTCGCGTCCGACCGCGACCAGACCACGATCTCGTCCAGGTCGCGCACCGCCTGCAGCGCGCGGACGTGCGCGACGGCGAGGTTGCCGGCGCCGATCAGTCCGAGCACCCGGCTGTCCGCCCGGGCGAGGTGCCGGGTGGCGACCGCGGAGGCGGCGGCGGTGCGGGCCCGGGTGATCAGCGCTCCGTCCAGGACGGCGACGCACTCTCCTGTCACGAGGGAGGTGACCAGGATGGTCGAGCGCTGCGTCGGGAGCCCGCGCGAGGCGTTGCCGGGCAGGTCGGCCATCAGCTTCACGGCCGCGAGGCCCAGGGTGTCGGAGCGGACCGCCATCGGCAGGATCAGCCCGTCGTCCTCGCCCGCGAGGGCCGTCGGCGCGCCCTGGTGCAGCGCACCGGAGCCGAGGTCCGCGAACACCTGCTCGACCGCGCCGAGCACGTCGACGTCGGGGAGCAGCGCGGCGATCTGCTCGGAGGCGAGGACGAGCGTCATCAGCGCGCGCCGACCGTCGCGCGTCCGGTGAGCTCTGCGAGGGAGGGGGCGCTGGTGACGAGCCCGGCCTCGGCGAGGATCCGCATCCAGCGGTCGGACGCGGCCTCGTCGATCACGGTCGTGTCCCAGACCCCGCCGGCGGCCATCTCGTCGGCGGCCTCGTGCAGGAGCACCGGATCGCGGTCGGGCCAGCGTGCGGCGAGCACCGCGTCGATCTCGGCGCCGGCCTCGCCCGCCGTGATCTTCTGCATCGCCGTCTCGATGGCGTCGACGAAGCGCTCGGTGCGGTCGGCGAGCTCCTCGACCCGGTCGGTGCGGGTGTAGTAGACGCTGTTGGGCATCACGCCCGCGTCGAGGTGGCGGAAGACGATCTGCCCGCCTCCGGCCGCGACGAGCTCCTTCGCCGAGAGCAGGTCGAGCACGATCGCGTCGCCGAGGCCGTCGCGGTAGAGCTCGAGCATCATCGCCGTGGACAGATCGCGCGCCCAGCGGGTGGCGGAGACGTCGAGCCCGGCCTCGCGGATCAGCCCGGCGGTGAACTCGAACGGCGCGCTGCCGCCGGCGCCGGGGGCGAGCACGACCTTGCCGGCCAGCCAGTCGAGCCCGACCGGTCCGGAGCCGTCGCGGGCGACGATCGTCATCGGGAAGCGGTGGTTGAGCTGGCCGACGACGGTCAGCTCGCGGCTGGTGCCGGCGTACATCCCCGGGACCCAGAGCCCGCCGAGGGCGAGGTCGGCGGCGCAGGAGTCGAGGTTGTCGAGGACGCCGGTCCAGGGGTCGCAGGCGGTGGCGGTGACGGCGAGGCCGCGCTCGGCGAACAGGCCGCCGACGTCGGCGACGTACTCGGGGAGGTAGTTGAGTCCGTTGGCGGTGGCCGAGACGGTGAGAGTGTCCATGGTGCTCCTTGTGGTGCTGTCCGGTGGATGGTCACGCCCCCGGCGCCGGAGCGCCGGGGGCGTGGGTGGGTCAGTGGGCGGCGGCGGCGATCGCGTTCTCGTTGACGTCCTCGAGCGAGCGTCCGCGGGTCTCCGGGGCGAAGCGGGAGGCGACGACGAGCACCGCGTACATCACGGCGGCGAGGCCGAAGACGCCGGCGAAGGCGAACGAGCCGTAGAGCGCGACGGCGAGGAACGGCATGACCGCTCCGGCGATGTTGCCGATGCCGTTGACGATCGAGGCTCCGGAGGCGCGGATCGCGGTCGGGAAGATCTCGGCGGTCCAGGTGGCGAGGGTCGTGTTGGTGACCATCGTGAAGAACTGGAAGAGCGCGCCGAGGATCAGGATCGCCCCGGTGCCGTTGCCGAAGCCGGCGAAGGCGAGCGCGGTGAGGCAGCCGAGGACTCCCGCGGCGCCGACGGCGGTGCGGCGGCCGACGCGACCGGCGATGAGGGCCGCGGTCGTCGCTCCGAGGAGCGAGCCGATGTTCATGATCATCGTGTAGAGCAGGCTCTCCGAGACGGAATAGCCGCGCTCGACCAGCAGGGTCGGCATCAGGAAGTTCAGCGTGACCTGCGAGCCGAAGGCCATCCAGGACGCGACGCCGAGTGCGGCGGTGCGGCGGATGACCGGGCGGCTGAACACCGCGGCGGGGGAGGCGGACATCCGCACGGGCGGCAGGTCGTCCGGCGACAGCTCGACGGGAGGGCGGTCGGTGGTGGGGGTGAGCGAGTTCGAGGCGAGGATCGCGAGCGAGCGGTTCGCCTCCTCCGTGCGGCCCTGCGAGAGCAGCCAGCGCGGCGTCTCCGGCAGCTTGCGGCGGTAGAAGACGACCAGCAGCGCGGGGACGGCGAGGATCACGAACGACCAGCGCCACACCGAGTCGGGTCCGCCGAGCGGGGTCTCCAGCGGTCCGAGCAACAGCAGGAACAGGCCGTAGGAGAGGAAGTTGCCCAGGCCACCGGCGCCGACGTTGACGGCGCCGATCGCGGTCCCGCGGAAGCGGGTGGAGACCATCTCGGAGAGCATGACCAGGCCGATCATGAACTCGCCGCCGATCCCGATTCCGACGATCAGGCGGCTGACGAGCAGCATCTCGTAGTTCATCGCGACGGCGCTGAGCAGTCCGCCGAGCGTGTAGATCAGCAGGTTCAGGCTGAGCGAGAACCGGCGGCCGTAGCGGTCGGCGAGGTAGCCGGCCAGCACTCGGCCGATCAGTCCGCCGATGACCGTGGCGGTGTTGATCGTCGTGAGCTGGATGTCGCCGATCTGCAGCGTCTCCTTGATGTGGCTGCCCATGGCGCCCACCGAGTTCTGCTCGAGGGTGTTGAAGAACTCCCCGGCGAGGATCAGCAGGAAGATCCAGAACTGCGCGCGGGTGAAGCCGATGGAATCGAGGACCGAGGCGACCGTGTGGCCTGAAGCGGGCGGAGCGGTGGTGCGGGATACAGCTGACATGTGTAGCTCCCAGCAGGGCGAGGGGTGGTGCGGCTCCAGAGTGATGGTCACCGCGAGGACTCCTCTTTTGTATCCCAGACTCGATTTCGTGCAGGTTTCCACGATGCTACAACCTCCCCCTCTGCAACGATCGGCTCACCGAGCCAGGCAAGAACTCACGCCATCCGCCACCGACGGTATACAAAACAGGTCGGAGGCGTGCCGAAGCCGGATCATCCCGTGAGGAGTGACACGCGGTGCGCGAGTCGCTGACGTCGTGCATCCCACGGACCCGGCCGACCGCGCCCTCGGGCCCCTGCTCGAGGAGCAGGAGGGGGGCCCGGCGACCGGAGATGCGGACTCGGATCGTCCCGCTGCTCGTCGAACCGCGCCGAGTTCGAACCGGCACATGGTCCGAGAGGCGGGCGTGCGCGAGGAGTGATTCGTGCAGTGGTGGACGCGGGCTGCGTTCGTGCTGGGCGTTCTCGCCGTCGTGTCGTGCGCGATCGAATACCTGGCGACGGCTCACCTGTGGCGGGGCGATCCCCTGGTCATCGGGGTCGCGACCACGCTGCAGTACGTTCTCCCGCTGGCCGGCGTCGTCGTCGGTCATCAGGCGCGACGGCACGACGGTCCTCGCTGGGAGTCGGCGGTGGGACTCGTGCTGTCCTACCTCTTCCTGGCCGTTGCAGTGGTGCCGGTCGTCATCGGGTCGATCGGACTGCTGCTGGCACGCTGATCGATCGACGACCCGGATCGTTCAGCGGTTCACGCGATTCGCCGCCGTCGGAACGATCGGCAGCTTCTTCGCGCGAAGGGTGGTGGCGAGGAGCCGGCCGAGGAGGGAGGCGATGCCTGCCGTGACTGCGTATTCCGTGATGAGGCCCGCGGAGGAGGGCCAGGTCGCGTTTCCCGACGCGAGTACCAGTGCGGTGGAGGCGGCGGCGCCGATCACGAGTCCCAGACCCAGGAACGCGGCCGCCTGCCCGACACGCGGGAAGCGGCGTGTCCGCCGGTCGAGCCAGAGACTCGAGGGAAGCCACAGGAGTGCGCCCGCGACAGTGAACGCAGCTGCCGTGCCCGCGATGAGCCCTGCTGCGGACCCGCCCGATACATCCCAGCTGCCCGCGGTTCGCAGCAGCGCGAGGACCGCAACGGCCGGCCACGCCAGAATCCCCCATGCCAGTTCTCGTGCATCCATGAGCATCAGGATCCGGCACGTCGGTGAACACGCCATGAATCGGAACCGTTCAGCACGCCAGCGAGTCGCGCGTCAGTGAGACGTGTCTAGGACGGGTCCCCTGCGGGGAGCGGCACGTGAAGGTCGGACGCCGTGAACGGAGTCCGGGCCAGCCGGAGGATGAGCGCGTCGCGCTCCGCCGTGAGTGAGGCGATCGTGGGACGGTCCAGGCGTGGGTCCGCTATGTCGCTGAACGGACTCTGCGTACCGGTGCGCGAGGACACGAGAGCCGCGTACCTCGATGCAGCGCTCTTCACGTCGGCCGCGGCGCTTTCGATCCGGCCGCGTCGGCTCTTCTTCCGGTGGCGAGCTCGGCGTGCTTCTCGAGCGCCTCGACGAGCTTGCGGTGGGCTGCTTCGATCTTCTTCGACATGCGCCCATCCTTTCGCGCCCTCCCCTCCACGTCACTCAGGGTGTCTCCGTCGCCCTCGCGACCTTCGTTCTCCTGGTCGTAGCGATGCGCCTCAGCACGCCCTCTCTCGCTCGATGGCGGTGGCTGCCGCTCAGCGTGGGCGGAGAGCGGTCGGATCGATCCGACCCAAGGGGACGCACCGTCAGCTGGCGGGGGAGGCGTCCGGTGCGACGGTTTCCGGGAGATCTGCCGGGGTGTGCGCCGTCTCGTGGGTGAGGGTGTCGACTGACCAGGTGCCCGCGCGCAGCCGTAGCGTCGCCTCCTGGGGGAAGGAGTAGGCGTACTCCGGAGCAGCTTCTCCTGTCTCGTACGGACTCCGCTGAAGGGTGGTGCTCTCGGTGAACGTCACCGTGGCCGAGTCGCCCGTGATCTGCACGGAGTTCAGCGCCACGTCGGTCTCGAACGCGGTGAAGGATTCACCTAGCTCGAGGTAGTGGTCCCGCTGAACGCGTAGTCGGGCGTCGTCCTCCAGGACCAGAGCAAGTCGCTTCGGCGTCGAGGTCGACTCCGGGACACCGAGGCCGGTGAGCTGCGGCGATCCCTCGACCAGGCTCTGAGCGTTCCGGTGCTCGAGGTCTGCGATCAACGCCGTCGAGATCGCCTCGTTCTGCGACGACGAGGACGCGAGGCCGACGACCACCGCTGCACCCCTCGCGGACGTGGGTCTCGCCGCCGACTCCGACCGGATGATCCAGGCGCTGGGCGCGCAGACCGACGCGGTGATCGGCTTCTTCGGCGATCGTGCTGCGGAGTGGATCGAGCGGCTCGGCTCCGTGCCGGTCGTCGAGCTGGACCCGACCGGCGACCCGCTGCGGGCCGCGGTGCTGCTCGACCACTCCGACGCGGTCGAGGCGCTGGCCGAGCACCTGGCCGGAGCGGGAGTCCGGCATCCGGTGGTCGTCGACGTCTCCCGGGATGCCCGGCCGAGCCGGCGAGCGGAGCTGCTGATCCGGGCCTTCGCCGCGCACGGACTCGAGGCCTCCGTGGTGCGCGCGGAGGGCCCCACGGCCCAGGCGGCCGCGGACGCGACCGAGCGGATCATCGCCCGGCCGCGGGCCGCCGACGCGATCGTCGCGTTCAACGACCTCTGCGCGCTCGGCGTCCTCTCCGCCTGCCGGCGGGCGGGCGTCGACGTACCCGGCGACGTCCGGGTGGTCGGCATCGACGGCCTCTCGATCGGGCGGCTGCTCGCACCGACGCTGACGACCCTCGCCGTCGACCTCGACGAGCTCGCGCGGCACGCCCTCGACCTCGCGGTCGCCATGATCGCCGGCGAGGTCCCGCCGGGCGGTCCGGACGTCCACCGCACCGTCCGCCACCAGCTGGTGCTCCGCGAGTCCGCCTGACGCGCCCCGGTAGCGCGGACGGATTCGACCGTCTGCGGGGCGTGAATCACCCCCGACTGCGGCTGGGGGCTCAGCCGGCCGATCCGGTCATCGGCCTGCGGTGACAGCAGCTTCCGCGGAGTCGAGTCCGGCCCGCAGCTCTTGAGGGGCCCAAGCGCATGCACCGTATGCACGGAGGTCTGAAGCGTCAGAGGAAACCTGCCTCGACAACGATTCCATTCGCATTGAGTTCTGCGTTCAACTCGCGAACCAGCTGTATGCCGTCATTGATCCATGCATTGCGAAGGGCGGCCGACTCCCAGTCCTTTTCTGGAGTCACGTGACGTTCCCAATCGTCAAACCATCTGCTGATCTTCTCCTCGGTCAGGCGCGACGCACCGAGTGAGCTGGCCGTTACGTTGTAGTCATCTGCGGCATCTTCCCACAGACACCATCGAGAATCGTAGTCGGGGAAGAGGCGGATTCTTCTCATGACAGTCGCGTTCCTCTCAGCAGCTCACCCCTGAATAAGGAAAAGCGGTCAGAAGGCGATCGTTCGTATTGGACCAACCCGCTCTGACTTTGAAGGTATACACGATGTCGCCGGTTTGCGTATTCCAGAAGTATAGTTGGGTTACCCCACAAGACGTTTGATTCAAGAAGTTTCCTCCCTTGTACTCCGGCCATGTGACCGCTTCCCCTGCCGCTGCTGCCATGAGGTCGTCCCAGGAGAAGACTCCCTGTGATTGTGATTTCCAACCGGCTTGACGCGCTCCATCCAACTTGTGCTGCCATTGGTCCATGTGCTTGCCGCTAATGTGTTTGTATCCCCACCCACGATCGGCGTCGCCCTCGCCGCATTTCAATCGGACGTCCTTTCCGATGCCATCCCAGTAATGGACATACTCCGCGTATACGTCGTCGGCATGATTCAGGGTGAAGCAATCGAACCACTTCTCCCAATCGAGCAGCAGCGGCCTTTTGCCATCGCTCCCGGTCGGAGAGGGCGGATCGGGCAACGCTCGCGTCGCCGAAGCAATTTCCTCTTCTGTGATCGGGACAAGAGTCCTATCGACCATTCGACCCATGCTGATAGTGCCGGAGCCGTCTTGGTCGGTCGCTATCGTTTGTGCGTCAGCCGCGGATGTGAAGACTGTGCTCAAGATTGCGGTGATCGTAAAAGTGGTCAGAATTCTTCGATGTGCTCGACTTGTAGTTTCTAGCCTGAACATAGAGGCGCTCCGTCTCGTTTCCCGCTCCGCGGGACTCTCGTTATTATCTTCTGTCTGCTGCAGGCTCTGTCGAACGTCGTGGAATCTGGTAACACTGGATTCCATGGAATTTCCTACGTCGAGTCCGACTACCGTTTCCTTCGCCTCGATGCAACCCATCACCTCACGTTGAGGATCGGCGCAGGTCGCTATGAATGCGAGCGAGGCTTTTTGTAGACAGGTCGAGCGGCTACTCACAAGCAATATTCGCCTAGCTCGAAGTCGGTGCCTGCGCTACAGGACAAAGCTTTCATCGAGGGGTGGAAGTGTCAAGACGTGACATGTAGGTGGCGCGTTTTCCTGCTCCGAGACACACATGTCTTCTGTCGGACGGGATTGCCATCTGGGCTACGGCGGAAACTCGGGGTGCCTTGGCCGTCCTTGTGTGCTGGCGGAAGCGAGTATTCCGGCGGACGAGCGGTACGAATTCAGGAGTGAAGACAAGCCGATTCCGCGCCGACGCTTTGGCGGGAACACCTGAACCGGGACGTGCCGTGATTCATTCAGATGGTGCAGGTAGCTTCGGGTGGTCGGTTCGACTTTGCAGGATTTCGGTGAAGCTAGGTCGACATCGTACTTATCAGCCTTTTGCTGCAAACATTGCGTCACATTGGCGCAGCATCGACGTGTGTCGAGAGTGGGCGACGAGTGCGTCCATTGCCGGGCGCACCGTACGCGACGTGATCTTGCGGCCGCTCGTGGTGCGGCACAAGCTAGAGGCAATGGGTAGGCGGAAATGGCGCGGCAGAGGCGCATCGAGGGAACCTACACGTCTGCAGTACACGAAAGCGAATTCCCTTCTATCGGATTATGTGCTGAGTCGTACCAAGTCGTCTCTCGAGGAGAAACGAGGGGTGAGGGTCCGACCGTGGGCTGTGGTGGCAGGCGAGCGAGATGAGGTGTCGAGCTGTACTGAGAGCCGCGCACAGAACGACCGACGAGGAGAACACCGATATGGTCGCGGTGGAGGCTCTCCAAGAACTCTGAGGAACGGATGACGGGATCGCTTCTCCAAGGCGAGCGGCGTCTGTCCACCTCATCACGGGATCGTGCGAACAACCCGCGGTGGCCGCACCGTCCGCCACCAGCTGGTGCTCCGCGAGTCCGCCTGATCCGCCGCGCGGGCGGTGGTCCGGGTAGTGAGCGACGCGCGGCGTGGACCCCGTTCTCGTCCGTGCTGCATCCTCGCGGTGTGACTGTCCAGCCTCCCGGGTCCCGGGATCGACCGATCGCACGGGTCGGCCTCGCCGTCGTGTGCCTCGCGGGTCTGCTGCACGCGGCCTCGAGCCTCTACTGGGCGTTCGGCGGTCGATTCCTCCTGCCGACCGTCGGCCAGTGGGCGGTCGATGCGGTGGAGCGGTCGCCGGTCGGAGCCGCAGTGCTGCTCGGCCTGATCGGCCTCGTGAAGGCGACCGCCGCTACTGTGCCGGTCGCCGCGGCGTACGGACGCATTCCGGGGGTGCGGATCTGGCGGGGCGTCAGCTGGGTCGGGGGCGTGTTCCTGATTCTCTACGGCGGGGTCGACGTCGCGGCGAGCGGAGCGGTCCTCCTCGGGATCATCCGACCCGCCGGCGGCTACGACGAGTCGGCCATGACCGGTCACGCGCTGCTGTGGGATCCGCTGTTCCTGCTGTGGGGGGCAGCCCTCGTGGTGTGGCTGTACTTCTCGCGTCCGGCGCGTTCGGGACGCTGACTCGAGCACCCCGAGCCGGCGCCGTCGTTCCCGAGGACCGCAGCGGCTCGAGGGGCCGTAGGCGCTTCGGCTCGCCACGGACACCGCGTCCGGTTCGGACAGCAGAGCGTCGAGGCCTGCTGGCAGGGGCGGGCGCGAGAGGATCAGAACCGACTCGCAGCCGAGCGAGTCCCGATCCTCGTGGAGGACGGGTGCTCGACCGACGGCGGGTCCCGAGCTCAGTACTGGGCGAGCTCGTGCACCTCGACCGAGCCGTAGAGGGGGGCGCGGCGGGCGTACCGGACCGCGTCGTCCTGATCCGAGCAGTCGAGGAGGTAGTACCCGACGAGGGTGGACGGCCTCTCCGCTCGCGAAGGGGACGAACCGCCGCGCTCCTCGCCCGCCGCGGACAGACCGGTCACGACGGAGACGCCCCCGCCGGCGAACCGGGCCGATTCGACGAGAACGCCGTCCGCCTTCAGTGCCGCTTCGTAGTCCTCCCACGCCGCGTAGTCCTCGGGGGCACCGCCTCCGGCGTAGCTGCCGTCGGACCGCATCACGAGCATGACCTTCATCGCGCCTCCAGGTTCGTCCGACCCGTGTTCTCCGGGCCGGGTCGGTTCAACGGATCCTCTGCAGGAGACGGCACGCCTCCGCGGAGCGCTCCCCGTGGCAGCCCTCTCGGTGAGGACCGCGCCGAGGAGCGGTGGTCGAGCGGGCGTGACCGGCGTCCCCGCACCAGTCTGAGCCGAGGCGAGCGTTCTGTGAAGGCTCGTTCCGGCGGTCGTCTCCACGGCAGCGGCCGCAGGGGCGAGCGCCGGCCACCGGGTCCTCCGCTGTTCTCTGCGGCCGTCCGCGCTCCTCACCCTCTGCGGGGAGGCCCGTGATCAGGTCGACGGCGACGGCGACCACGAAGGTGACGAAGAAGAAGGCGGAGCACAGCCTTGTGCAACCCACGTTGACATGGCCGAAGTCAGCAACCTAGGTTGACAGCATGGAGTCCTCAGAGATTGCGGCAGTGGCGGCCGACACCAGCGACCCGAGAGCGGGGCTGCGAGCCGTGGCGACGTTGCGCGTGCTGGCGGACACCTTGGAGCTTCAGCAGGTCGAGGCCGCGCTGCGGGCGGGTATGACGTGGCAGGACATCGCCGACGCGCTCGGGGTCACCCGGCAGGCCGTCCACAAGAAGCACTCCAGACGAGTCGACCCCACGATCCCGATCCACAGGAGGAACGCATGAGCAAGCTCGCTCGCGTCGCTCAGACCACTCAGGCCCTCTCCCTCGCCGCTATGGAGGAAGCCTCCCGAGCCGGGCTCCGCGTAGCCGACCTCGAGCATCTGTTCCTGGCCCTGGTCATCAACGACCAACCCGCCGGAGAAGCGCTGCGCGGCATGGGCATCGACCTGGACGCCGCCCGCCGCGCCGTGGAGGAGCAGCATGCGGCCCAGCTGGCCTCCCTCGGTATCCGAGCGTCGTTCCCCGACACCGGACGGATCGTGTTCCATGAGACGGCCGGGTACGAGTGGAGCAGGCGCGCGATGGACCTCATCACTCGCTCCAGCGGAAGGAAGAAGGGCGGTGACGCCGCCGCCGTGCTCCGAGACCTCGTGTCCGAGCCGAGCGGACTGATCGCCGACATCCTCAGGCGCCTGGGGACGTCACCCGGGGCCGTGCTCGAGCAGCTCGACCGGTTCGACGCGCCTGTCGGACGAACCGCGACGAGGATGAAGGGGCGGGTATCGGCGTCGACGGAGACGTTCGTTCCAGCACCGATCGAGGAGGTGTGGGAGTTCCTCGCCGACCCGGCACGCGTCTCCGAGTGGGAGGTGACTGTCGGCTCGATCGATCGTGCGGACCAGGACGTCGCGACCAGCGCGGTCTGGCACGGCCGCGCACGCGGACGTCTTCCTGACGGAAAGCCGATTAAGGTGAAGCCCCAATTCAGCCGCCGCAGGATCGAACTCGTGGTCGCGCACCGACCGGACCGGATCGCGTGGAGCTTCGCGTATCCCGATGTTCCGCACAGCAGCTCGCTTCTGACCGATTTCACCGTGGTGAGCACGACCGGCGGCGCTCGAGTCCGGATCGTCAGATCGTGGTCTGTACTGACGGGCTGGCGGAGGCTCGTCGCGTTCCCGCTGCGTCCCCTTCAGAGATTCTTCGCGTGGATCACCGTGTTCCAGACGGGCAGCGCGATCAGCCGGACATTCCGCTGACGCGGCAAGCGAGATGCCATGGGCGGACGCGGAGGCGTGTTCGCGCCTGACTCCGATGAGAGCCTGACGTCGAGCTTCGCGGTTCTGCGCGCGGGTGTGCGGTTCCGGGACTACCAGGACGCGTGCGGGCGCGCCCTCACCGAGGGGCTGATCGACCTCGGCCTGATCCGCTGCTCCGTCGACGAGGCCATGGCCCCGTCCGCGTCGTACCACCGCCGGTGGAGCATCTCCCGCGCCGGGCACATGCTCGGGATGGACGTGCACGACTGCAACCACGCTCCGCACGAGACCTACCTCGGCGGGGTGCTCGCAGCCGGCCACACGCTCACCGTCGAGCCGGGATTTCCGTTACCTTGACTCCCGTCCGCCGGCTCGCGACCGAGACGAAGGGCGGTACTGGCTCGCGAACAGCGCTCCGAGAGACACCCCAGAAGATCGAATCCGGCTAGCGAAGCCCGCGGGCCTCAGAAATCATGTCTGCGTGGTAACTCAAACCAAGCTTGCAGAGCTCCTGAACGTAGAGCGGCCACGGCGGAACATTGCCCACATAAGGCTCGTCGTCTCGACCGTCCCAGAGGCCACCGCTGCGCAGCGTTGACAGCCCACCACCCCTCAGCGTCGATAAACCGCCACCGCGCAACGTGGAGAGGCCCCCTCCTCGAAGCGTCGACAGGCCGGCTCCCCGCAGAGTAGATAGTCCCCCTCCTCGCAACGTGGACAAGCCGCCGCCTCGAAGCGTCGACGCGCCCCCGCCATGGAGCGTGGAAGCACCGTCACCGCGAGACTCTGACATGCCACCGCCGGTGCCCGTGTAGAGCCCACCGCCCGAGCCGGAGTATAGATTACGAGGCCAACTCATAAGCTGAGCATAGGACAGCGGCCAACAACAGGAGAGAGGTCGATCGAACGTGAAGGAGTTACCCAGATCTGAAACATCGCTACCGCGATCGCCTGTCCACCGGATACCTTCGATTTCATGACAACCCTCCGCCAGTACTCGCATCTCAACTTCGTCGTGCTACAACTTGCGGCCAACCATGACGCCGCAGTAACACCGGGCGAAGTCCTCACCGCAGCTGCGGAACGGCGGCTCTTCGACCTCATTTACGCGACGGCCGATCGCGCGGGCGTGGATTCGTCTCACATTGGCCAATTAGTCGAGGGGGAGGATATCACCGACGCCCTCGCTTCCTGGGCCAATGTGGCCGATCTCACAAGGCGCTACTCGGACCAACTGACCCCGAGCAGTTCACACGGATGGCTTGTTCTGGCATTCGGAATCAACGAAACCTTTGCTCGGCATGGTGACACTGACGCCACCTGAGGATAGAAACCACCAAGCGCAATTCGTCGACTTCATTCTCGAACAAGAGTGACTATGTCCGGTAGTCGAGACAATCACGGATTCCAGTATTGCCAAAGAAACAAAAATGTTTGAGCCGCCAGTAGGGCGCCATGAAGGGATTCCGGTGTTCGACAACGAATGGCGGGAGCAGCTGCTCGAGCAGCTGAGCCCGTTGAGCTCAATCTCCGCCCAGGGAGATCGCGGGCTAGCTATGCTCTCTAGGGGAATTCAACTTGCGCACACTTCGGAGATTTCAGAAGAACCCATAAGTACAACTGGAAACTTGATCAGCTACTGCGTTCGAGATGCGATGGATTCCATCTTCCCAAAACTCGACGATCCGAGGATAAAAGACGCAGCCCAGCAATTGGTGAAGCGTTGGCGTCAAAGCATTGACGTGGTCGACTCCGACCTCAGAACGGCTCTTCAGAAAGAACTAAATTCCCTAGAGAAAGCAGTCGCCGCCTCGAACAAGGGCTTCTTGAGTAGGGTGGCAGGCTTTATCGGGGTTCTGAACCCGGGTTTGCCAGCAGACCTGAGTATCCCGGCGATGAATGAAATGCGCGAATTGAACAAGGCCGCTAATGCCGGCGTGCATGGGAGTACTACTTACGACGACGCGCTTGCACTCCTCAATCGAGTGCTTGAGCGGCTTGTCGAACTTGTTGCACCGCTAGCAGTAACTTCGAGGCAATATCGGGAGTTGGTCAGATCAAAAGATTTCGAATCAATATCCGTCCTACTATCTTCGAACCCCGATCCGCGCATCCGTGTCTACCTCTTCGACAACGTCCGCGATCCTCTTCTCGCTCGAACAATCCATATAGAGGAGCTCCTGCCCGGGCGTTCGGCCTGGCTGGCATACAGCTATGTCCGCCACCTGGCCATCAATAACTCCGACGAATTCAAGGCTTTAATTGATCGCATTGATGCAGACCGGAAGCTGACTGCGGAAGTAGCTGCCGAGCTACTTGATTGTGCTTCGATTGCTGGCGCAGCGGTAGCCTTCGAGGTCGATCGCTTGAGCCGAAAAGCCGGTCGAGAAATGCATTCCGCGTATGTCGCACGGTGGTTGCAAACCCAGGTGAATGGTTCACCGAAATGGATCTGGTGGAGAGTTCTGACTCGACTCGTTACCAACCTCGATGTTTTAGCGAGGCAATATCATTCCGTTCACGGGATGAATTTGGTACTGGAATCTGCGCTCTCGCAACTTCCAACCGCTGCTCCTCCCGATCGGTCAAAATTCTCGTCGGCAATTATAAATGCTCTTACCCAGCTTGACAGGCAAACTCCCCACGCCATAGAACAACATTTCCGTTACAAGTCTACGAGAGCGCAAACTCTCGCCCACGTACTAATCGAAACCTCATTGGAGGTCGTTGCAACAGAACAGGCGTTGGGCGAAACTGTCGACCTCACGATGCTTGGCAAGCGCAGCCATGAAGCGCTCGTCGCAGCTGCTTTGGCCAAGGCCATCGAGACATCGGATCCGGGGCGACGTGCCCTACTCGCTCGCCGGGGATTCGATCTCGTCATAGATCGCATGAGCAATTCCGAGTGGCCAGAAGTGCCAGATTATAACCTGCTAGCCGCAACTCTTCCCTTGCTTGGCGATGAAGCCGTATCATCAATTCGAGCCATACTTGGAGAGGCCCCCTCGCCAGATGTAGTGTCTGCTGATCTAGATCCGGCCGTTAGCTATCGCGCGGATTGGTTCAGAGAGGCCCAGTGGACCGCGTACCTACCCGAAGATGCAAGGCCCGAGATGTGGAGACGCGTCCTACAGCAGGCGGCCACTCAAGACGTCAATTTCGGACCCCAGCCCGCCTACGATCCTTCTGTTGCACCGCGCGCACACAGCTCTCCGCTGCAGGATATTGACTTCGATGACATGACAGTCGTCGATCTGACGGAAGTACTCAACAGCTCGTCTGCTCTTGGTGATCCCGGTGATCCAAACCTTCTGTCGCGTCGGTATCAGCAGATAGAAGCGCACGTGAAATTTCATCGAGAGGAGTGGCTGACACATTTTCGGTCGGTCGCCCGAATACAAGATCTGGGGTCGCGGCTCCACGTGCTCCGTGCCCTCAAAAGTGACGCCGGCGAAGCGCCGATGCCATCCTGGGGCGAACTGAAGTCGCTCTGGATGAACCTCCTCGCCGAGGTAAACGATTTCGCATTGAACGGAAACGAGTCGGCGAAGCCGGTAGCGAGCCAACTCGCCGAGACGGTGCTCGAACACCTCCGCCATCGCGTCGCCGAACAACCTCCTCAAGCTGAAGACATTGACTGGTGGACCGAAGAAGTACTGCCTGCAAGCATTCTAATGGTCACTTGGTTTGGCTCTCAAGAACACGATTACGGCATGCCGGCCCTATTCTCTGTTCGTGGCGAAGTAGTGCACCTTCTTGTAGCACTGAGTTCGCCTATTGACGGTAATATCACGCGAGATGTGGCGCTGAGTCACGCTCTCGACCGACTTGCGAGCATCGCGCTCAGTGACCTGCTTTTCACCCGCAGCATCGGCCACTGGGCTCGATGGCTTTTACACCGGGATGCGCAGTGGTGGGAACGGTACTCCGGCCAGTTCGTCGGCCCGAACAGCTCCCTAGAATCTCGGTCGATGTTACTCACCGCAAACTGGGACTCTGGCAACTTTGCATTGGCTCTCCTCGCGAGCGACCTGGCGCATCTAAACTCTTACGCGAGCGAGTCAACCGACGCTGCAGCCTTACCTGCACTAACCGCTGTCCTCTTTAACATCCTACCGATCACGGCAATCGAGGAGAGTACTTGGTCGGCAATCTTCCGTGATGAGAGCTCTTGCGAAAGTGCACTACGGTTCTTGTTTCCCGAGCACACTATCGATGATGACCCGGCCGGGTCGCGGCGGATCGAGATATTGCGGTGGGTGGCGGTACACGCTGGCGGTGGTACGAACCTCTGGCGAGCAAGTGACGTACTCGCGGGCTCTCCTGACTTAAGTGACGTCGATCTTTTTTCGTTCACGGCGGGGCTTGCAAAGAGCCACAGGGGTGCACCACTTTCGATGGGGGTCATGTCGGTGCGCCTTGTTCGTTCGCTGAATCTCCCTGATGCCGTTACGACTCTCGAAGCTATATGCGCGGGGAATCTTGGCGCCGATCGCCCGATGGCGCAGTACGACATTCAAGCGGTGAACTTATGGTTCCAGGAATCCGGCGACACTCTTCGTCCCGATTTACGTACTCGGGTACATCACGCACTTTTCGAGATCGGCTTCTTCAGCGAAGAGAATGGGCGGCCTTTCTAAGTGCGCTGGCGAATCAACCGAGGTCGGCGAGCCGCAGCATCGGCCCTTGCTTCTTCGTTGCCGAAGTGGATAGCGTCGATCGGGAGGGCTGCGAGTTGGCTGCGGGTAGTGGGTAGACGTGCATAGCTGGCTTCTCCACAGCGTCCAATACGCCGTCAACCTCGCTGAACAGCACATCTGGATCCACCACGTCGCCGACCTCGCCGTCCGACATTCCAGCCTCGCTGAGCTGGCGTTGCAGCTTGCCGTGTCCGTTGACGCTGTCCGGGCACACGGTGTTCACTTACAGC
>NZ_PSUG01000017.1:0-67885 GCF_002931755.1 Rathayibacter sp. AY2B3
CCCGTGACCGACCCCTGCTCACCCCGGAGGCGGGGCCTCCGGGGTGAGCAGGGGTCGGTCACGGGAGGAACCCGTCCTCGCCGGCGCGGCGGATCAGATCGGCCCGGCGGCTCGCAGGCCGGCCGACGGCGACGTACTTGCGGCGGACGCGCTGCAGGTAGGTCTTCGCGGTCTCGAACTGCACGTTCATCTTGGCGGCGACCTCCGGAGTGCTCGATCCGGACGCGTAGAGGCGCAGCGCCTCCAGCTCGCCGGCGCTGAGCCGCGGGCGCTGCTGCGCCGCGACTCCGGACGGCAGGGGCCGCCACTGCGCGGACGAGACGTCGGCCGAGCGCATCTCGAGAGCGGCGCGGGTCTGCTCCATCACCTCGGCGAGCGAGCGCGACTTCGCCAGATGCCGCACGGCCCCGGCCTTCAGAGCGCGCTCGCGGACCTCGTCGTCCTCGCTCGCGGAGAGCGCCACGACCGCGGCTCCCGCCGCCCGGCAGGTCCGGATCCGCGCCTCGATCGAGATCGGCTCGCGCAGCTCGACGTCCATCACGACCACCTGGGTGGGGAACACGTCGCTCGTCACCAGGTCGTGCCAGGTGGAGGCGGCCACGACGACCTCGAAGTCCGGAGCGTGGGTGCGGATCCACGCGCTCGTCGCCGCGAGCAGGTCCTCGCGCGGGTCGAGCAGGCCGAGCCGGACCGGACGGGGCACCGCGTCGCGGGCGCTCCGGGCGGAGGAGCCCGAGGGCTCACCGGAGCGGGTGACCATGCGGACGATCCTAGCCGCGGCCGGGCCCGGCACCGGCTCAGAACAGCGTCGGCTGCCCGACGCCCGGGAGGATCGCGGCGCGCTCCGGGCCGAGCTCTCCGACCAGCAGCCCGTCGTGCTGGAGGGAGCGCCGCTCGCCGCCGAGGGCCCGCAGAGTCCCGAGCGAGCCGAGGGCCGAGGACTTGACGGAGCCGGTGGCCGGGTCCTCCTCGCCGCGCTCGAGCCCGTGCGCGCGCATCAGCGGGCGGATGCGCGCCGAGAGCCAGCGCCGGTACTCGAGAGGCGCGTAGGCGTCGCGGCCCGGGTAGAGCGCGCGGTACCTGTCGACCAGCTCGGGGTGCTCCTGCCCGAGCCACTGCAGGAACCACTCCTTCACCCCGGGCTTGAGGTAGAGGGTCGAGTACATGATCGTGCTGGCGCCGGCCTCGCGGCACGCCCGCAGCGACTCGTCGAGGTGCGCCCGGGTGTCGGTGAGGAACGGCAGGATCGGCATCAGGAAAACCGAGCAGTCGAACCCGGCCTCCCGTGCCGCGGTGACCGTCGCCAGACGGGCCGCCGCGGTCGGCGCTCCCGGCTCGACGGAGCGCTGGAGACCCTCGTCGTAGACGGCGATCGAGACGCCGAGGTCGACCGGGACGTGCTCGGCGGCCTCGCGGAGCAGCGGCAGGTCGCGCCGCAGCAGCGAGCCCTTCGTGAGGATCGAGATCGGGGTGCCGGAGGCGGCGAGCGCGGCGATGATGCCCGGCATCAGCCGGTAGCGGCCCTCGGCGCGCTGGTACGGATCGGTGTTGGTGCCGAGGGCCACGGGGTGCCGCTCCCAGCTCGGCTTGGCGAGCTCGCGGGTGAGGACCTCGGCGACATTCACCTTGACGACGATCTGGGAGTCGAAGTCGCGACCGCCGTCGAACTCGAGGTACTCGTGCGTGGGCCGGGCGAAGCAGTAGGTGCAGGCGTGGGTGCAGCCGCGCATCGGGTTGATGCTCCAGCCGAACGGCATCGTCGAGGAGGTGTGCACGCGGTTGAGCGCCGACTTCGCGAGCACCTCGTAGAAGGTGATGCCCTCGAACTCCGGAGTGCGCACCGTCCGCACCAGATCGGTGAGCGTGACGAGCCCGGGCAGCGCGGCCTCGTCGGCCGTGCCGATCGACTGTCCGCTCCACCTCATGGAGCCATTAGAACATATGTTCGAACGGCTCGCACCCGATCAGACGGAGGCGGACAGCTCCAGCGTCTCGGCGGTCGCGGTGACCGTCTGCTCGGCCTTCTCGGGCGCGTCGTTGAGCGTCGAGCCGTAGCTCGGCACCAGCGCGCGGATCCGGGGCTCCCAGGCCTTCATCCGGTCGGGGAAGCACTTCTGCACGATGTCGAGCATGATCGGCACGGCGGTCGACGCTCCGGGCGAGGCGCCGAGCAGGCCGGCGATCGTGCCGTCCCCTCCGGTGATGACCTCGGTGCCGAACTGCAGCACGCCGCCCTTCTTCTCGTCCTTCTTCATCACCTGGACGCGCTGGCCGGCCGTGATCAGGTACCAGTCCTCGTCGCGGGCGGTGGGGAGGAACTCGCGCAGGGCCTTCATCTTCTTGCCGCGGCCGGCGAGCACCTCGCCGATCAGGTACTTCATCAGGTCGAGGTTGTCGCGGGCGACCGCGAGCATCGGGCCGATGTTGTGCGGTCGGATCGACAGGGGCAGGTCGAGCCAGGAGCCCCGCTTCAGGAACTTGGGCGTGAAGCCCGCGTAGGGGCCGAAGAGGAGGGACGACTCGCCGTCGACGACGCGCGCATCGAGGTGCGGCACCGACATCGGAGGCGCTCCGACCGCGGCCTTGCCGTAGACCTTGGCCTTGTGCCGGGCGACCAGCTCGGGGTTGTCCGTGCGGAGGAACTGCCCCGAGATGGGGAAGCCGCCGAAGCCCTTGATCTCGGGGATCCCGGACTTCTGCAGCAGGTGCAGCGCGCCGCCGCCCGCGCCGACGAAGACGAAGCGCGCGGTCACGCTCTGCGGCGTGCCTCCGACGACCTGCTTGAGGTCGAGCCGCCAGGTGCCGTCCTTCTGACGGGTGATGTCGGTGACCTCGCGGCCGGTGTCGAGCGTGCCGCCGTGGGCGACGACGTGGTCGAACAGCTGGTGGGTCAGCGAGCCGAAGTCGACGTCGGTCCCGGCGGGCATGCGCGTCGCCGCGTACGGGCCGCCGCCGGCGGGACGCTGCTCCATCAGCAGCGGCGCCCACTCGTGGATGGTCTTGACGCTCTCGGTGAACTCGATGCCGGCGAACAGCGGCTGGTCCTTGAGCGCCTCGTAGCGCTTGCGGAGGTACTCGACGTTGGCCTCGCCGTGCACGAAGGTCATGTGCGGCGCCGGGTTGATGAAGCTGGACGGCTCGCGGATGTCGCCCGACTCCACCAGGCTCGACCAGAACTGGCGCGAGATCTGGAACTGCTCGTTGATCTGGATCGCCTTGGCCGGGTCGACGGAGCCGTCGGCCGCCTCGGGCATGTAGTTCAGCTCGCAGAGGGCCGCGTGACCGGTGCCCGCGTTGTTCCACGGGTTCGACGACTCCTGCGCCACGTCGCCGAGGCGCTCGTAGGCCGCGATGGTCCAGTCGGGCTGCAGCTGGGTGATGAGGGCGCCGAGAGTGGCGCTCATGATGCCCCCACCGATGAGGGCGACGTCGACCGGTTCCGAGGAGTTCACGAGAGACGAGTTTACGCTCGCGCGAGCACGCCGAGGCGGGGAGGGGCCCCGCTCCCCCATCAAATTCGCGGCTTTTCCACCCGGAAGGGGCCGGAGCGCCTGGCGCCGGCCCCTTCCGGCAGGATCAGGAGACGGGCTGCTTCGCCGCGATGAGCTCGGCGATCTGCACGGCGTTCAGAGCCGCGCCCTTGCGGAGGTTGTCGTTGCTGATGAAGAGCGCGAGGCCGCGTCCCTCCGGAGCGCCCTCGTCGGCGCGGATGCGGCCGACGAAGCTCGGGTCCTTGCCCGCGGCCTCCAGCGGAGTCGGCACCTCGCGCAGCACGACGCCGGGCGCGTCGGCCAGCAGCTCGCGCGCGCGCTCGGGGCTGAGGGCGGAGGCGAACTCGGCGTTGATCGAGAGCGAGTGGCCGGTGAAGACGGGGACCCGCACGCAGGTCCCCGAGACCAGCAGGCCCGGGAGCTCGAGGATGCGGCGGCTCTCGTTGCGGAGCTTCTTCTCCTCGTCGGTCTCGTTCGAGCCGTCCTCGACCAGGCTGCCCGCGAAGGGGATGACGTCGAAGGCGATCGGGGCCACGTACTTGTCGGGCGCGGGGAAGGCGACCGCCGAGCCGTCGTGCACCAGGTCGAGCAGGTGCTCGTCGGCGACCGCGGCGCGGACCTGGCCGGCCAGCTCGTTCGCTCCGGCCAGCCCGCTGCCGGACACGGCCTGGTAGGTGCTCACGATCAGGCGGGTGAGTCCCGCCTCGCGGTCGAGGACCTTCAGGATCGGCATCGCCGCCATCGTGGTGCAGTTGGGGTTGGCGATGATGCCCTTGACCGCCTGGTCGATGGCGTGGGGGTTCACCTCGCTGACGACGAGCGGGACCTCGGGGTCCATCCGCCAGGCGCTGGAGTTGTCGATCACGGTGACGCCGGCCGCGGCGAAGCGGGGCGCCTGCGCGCGCGAGCCCGTGGCTCCGGCCGAGAACAGGGCGATGTCGAGCCCCGACGGATCGGCGGTCTCCACGTCCTCGACCACGACGTCCTCGCCGCGGAACGGCAGCGTCGTGCCCGCCGAGCGGGCGGTGGCGAAGAAGCGGATGGACGCGACGGGGAAGTCGCGCTCCTCGAGGAGGCGGCGCATCACCTTCCCGACCTGGCCGGTCGCGCCGACGACGCCCACGTGGAGGGGGGTGCTGCTCATGCTGTGCTCTTTCGTCCGTGCGGCGCGCGGGCCGCTCGTGGCGGGGGGATCGAGGGAGAGGGTACCGGTCCGTCCGGCCGCTCGGGAGGAACGGCCGGATCGCGAGGGTGTCCGGCCGTCAGCGGCCGGTACCGGCGTAGACGACCGCCTCGTCCTCGGCGTCGAGCCCGAAGGCGGTGTGCACGACGCGCAGGGCCTCGTTCACGGTGTCGGCGCGGGTGACGACCGAGATGCGGATCTCGCTGGTGGAGATCATCTCGATGTTGATCCCGGCCTCGTAGAGGGAGCGGAACAGCTTCGCGGAGACGCCGGCGTTGGTGCGCATCCCGGCGCCCACGAGCGCGAGCTTGGCGATCTGGTCGTCGTACTGCAGGGACTCGAAGCCGACCTCGTCCTTCTCGGCGTTGAGAGCCATGAGGACGGTCTGGCCGTCGGCCTTGGGCAGGGTGAACGAGATGTCGGTGCGGGCGGTGGCCGCAGCCGACACGTTCTGCACGATCATGTCGATGTTGGAGCCGGTCTTGGCCACGATCGTGAAGATCTGCGCGGCCTTGCCCGGGATGTCGGGGACTCCGACGACGGTGATCTTCGCCTCGTTCAGGTCGGCGGCGACTCCGGCGATGATGGGCTCTTCCACGGCTTGTCCGTTCTGCTCGGCGCCGGCGGTCTCGGCGTTGTAGACGATGGTGCCCTCGTTGGGGCTGAAGGAGGAGCGCACGTGGAGCGTGACTCCGTGGCGGCGGGCGAACTCGACGGCGCGGATGTGCAGCACCTTCGCGCCCGCGGCGGCCAGCTCGAGCATCTCCTCGCTGGTGATGCGGTCGAGCTTGCGGGCCTTCTTGACGACCCGCGGATCGGCGGTGAAGACGCCGTCGACGTCGGTGTAGATCTCGCAGGTGTCGGCGCCGAGTCCCGCGGCGAGCGCGACGGCGGTGGTGTCCGAGCCGCCGCGGCCGAGAGTGGTGATGTCCTTCGTGTCGCGGTTGAAGCCCTGGAAGCCCGCGACGATGACGACGGCGTTCTCGTCGAGCGCCTCGCGGAGGCGGACCGGGGTGATGTCCACGATGCGGGCGGCGCCGTGCTGCGCGTCCGTGATCATGCCGGCCTGGCTGCCGGTGAAGGAGCGGGCCTCGAAGCCCATGCTCTTGATCGCCATCGCCAGCAGCGCCATCGAGATGCGCTCGCCCGAGGAGAGCAGCATGTCGAGCTCGCGGGGGGCGGGGATGGGCGTGACCTGGTGGGCGAGCTCGAGCAGGTCGTCGGTGGTGTCGCCCATGGCCGAGACGGCGACGACCACGTCGTTGCCCGCCTGCTTGGTGGCGACGATCCGCTTCGCGACCCTCTTGATGCTCTCCGCGTCGGCGACGGAGGACCCGCCGAACTTCTGGACGATCAGGCTCACGTGCTGCTCCCGTGTCGGTGGCTGGACCGCCGTCGCGACCCGACGGGCGAGTCTACCGGTCGACCGCATGCCGGAGCGGTCATGCGACTCCGGCGGCCGCGTCAGTTCTCGACGAGCCGGCGGCCCTCGAAGGCGCGGCCGAGGGTGATCTCATCGGCGTACTCGAGGTCTCCGCCGACGGGCAGCCCGGACGCCAGGCGGGTGATGCGGATGCCGAGGGTGCTGAGCATGCGCGAGAGGTAGGTCGCCGTCGCCTCGCCCTCGAGGTTCGGGTCGGTCGCGATGATGACCTCCTGCACCTCGCCGTCCGCGAGCCGCTGCAGCAGCTGGCGGATGCGGAGCTGATCCGGGCCGATGCCGTCGATCGGGCTGATCGCGCCGCCGAGCACGTGGTAGAGCCCGCGGAACTCGCGGGTGCGCTCGATCGCCGGGACGTCCTTCGCCTCCTCCACGACGCAGATGACCGCGCGGCTTCGGCGCGGGTCGCGGCAGATCCCGCAGGTCGCCTCCTCCGCGACGTTCCCGCAGATGTCGCAGAAGTGCACGCGGCCGCGCAGCTCGAGGAGGATCTCGGCGAGCCGGGTGACGTCGAACGTCTCGGTCTGCAGGATGTGGAACGCGATGCGCTGGGCGGACTTCGGGCCGATGCCGGGGAGCCGGCCGAGCTCGTCGATCAGCTCCTGGACGATGCCTTCGTACATGCGGTCGCCTCCTCTCGGATGGGGCGGACGGGGGTGGCGGGGCGGGCGGTGGCGGAGCGGCGGAGGGGTCTCACGCGCCGGTCACGCGGGGGCCGCGCGGCGTGTGGGGCTGCTCCTCGATGAATTGGGCGCCGAGGATCTCGCGCACGACCGCCTCGCCGTAGCGCTGACGGCCGTCGGCGGTCGCCGAGCGGGTCGTGCGGGTGACGGGACGCGCGGCGGGAGCCGGACGCTCGGCGACGGGGGCGGGCCGCGACGGGGCGGCGGGCTCGGGCGCGGCGGCGGGCTCACCGGGCGGCGCGACGGTCGCCCAGGAGTCGGGCATCGGCGGCTCGACCGGCGGCATGTCCTCCTCCGGCGGCTCCTCGTCGAACGGGGGCTCGTCGCCGGCGGGGGCCGCGGCAGGGACCGGCGCGGCCTCGGGAGCGGAGTCGCGGACGGGAACGGAGTCGCGGACGGGAACAGCGGCAGCGGCGGGTGCCTCGAGGGAAGCGGAGGCGGTCGCGGTCTCGACGGCCGGAGTCGGATCGGCGGGGATCGCCACGGTGGCCCAGCCGTCGGAGCCGGTCGCGGCCGGGACCGACGCAGCCGGGGCGGGCGCGGCGGGCGCCTCGACGGCGGCGCGCTCGGCCTCCGGGGCGGCGGCGCGCGGCTCGACGCGGGCGATGTACTTCACCCGCAGGCCGAGGACCTGCTGGATGGCCTGACGCAGGTACTCGCTGACGCCGGGCTGGCCCGCGGTGCCGGGCATCTTGAAGGACTCGACGTCGTTCTGGCTCGGGAAGGAGAGGGTCAGGACGTCGTCCTTGAGGGCACGCACCTGAGCCGTGTAGGCGACCAGCCAGGCGGTCATCTTCGCCTTCTGCACGACCTCGAGGATCTCGGGCCAGGTGTCCTTCATCCGCTGGAGGGTGACCGCGCCGTCTGCGGGGGCGTCCGGAACGGCTGCAGCGGGGGCGGAGGCGGCCGGCGCGGCGACCGCCGCAGGGGATGCGACGGCCTCGTCCGGCGACTCCTGCTCGATCGGCTCCGGACGAGCCGCCTCGGCGGTCGTCGCGCGCGGGCGTCCGGACGCGGCGGGCGCGGTCTCGTCCGCCTCCGGCGCGGCCGCCGTCTCCTCGGGGGCCTTCACCGGGGGCGCATCGACGGGTGCGGACGCGGTCACCGGCGCCTCGGCGCGTGGAGCGGCCGCGAGGGACTCGGGCACCGAGCCGGGAGCGGCGGCGTGCGAGGCGTGGTGGGGCTCGGGTGCTCGCTGCGGCTCGGACGACCGCGGGGCGGGCGCCGCGGTCTCGCGCGGCGCGGCCACGTGCCGCGGGCGCTCCTCCTGCGCCGCAGCGGGCGCGATGCCGGCGCCGGTGCCGTGCACCAGGGTGCGGGCGACCATCAGCTCGAGGTGCAGGCGCGGCGAGGTCGCACCGGTCATCTCGGTGAGGGCCTCGTTGACCACGTCGGCGATGCGGGAGAGCTCGGCCAGGCCGAGCGCACGGGACTGGCCGGCCATGCGGTCGAGCTCGTCCTGCGAGACGCCGCGGAGCACGGCGGACGCCGCTCCCCCGGTCGCCGCGACGACGATCAGGTCGCGGAGCTTCTCGAGCAGGTCCTCGACGAAGCGGCGCGGGTCCTGCCCCGTCTGGATGACGCGGTCGACCGCTCCGAACGCCTCGGCGGAGTCGTGCTCGGCGAGCGCGTCGACCACCTCGTCGAGCAGGGCCCCGTGGGTGTAGCCGAGGAGGGCGACGGCCCGCTCGTACTCGACGGTCTCGGCCTCGGAGCCGGCCATCAGCTGGTCGAGCAGGGAGAGGGTGTCGCGGACGGACCCGCCGCCCGCACGGACCACGAGCGGCAGCACGCCGGCCGCCACGTGCACGCCCTCGCGCTCGCAGAGCTCCTGCGTGTAGTCGAGCATCTGGGCCGGCGGGACGAGCCGGAACGGGTAGTGGTGCGTGCGCGAGCGGATCGTGCCGATGACCTTGTCCGGCTCCGTGGTCGCGAAGATGAACTTCACGTGCTCCGGCGGCTCCTCCACGATCTTGAGCAGCGCGTTGAAGCCCTGCGGCGTGACCATGTGCGCCTCGTCGAGGATGAAGATCTTGAAGCGGTCGCGCGCCGGGGCGAAGATGGCGCGCTCGCGCAGATCGCGCGCGTCGTCGACGCCGTTGTGGCTCGCCGCGTCGATCTCGACCACGTCGAGCGAGCCCTGGCCCTCGCGGCTGAGCTCGACGCAGCTGTCGCAGACGCCGCAGGGCGTGTCGGTGGGACCCGTCGCGCAGTTGAGGCAGCGGGCGAGGATGCGCGCCGAGGTGGTCTTGCCGCAGCCGCGGGGACCGCTGAAGAGGTAGGCGTGGTTGACGCGGTTGGTGCGCAGCGCCGTCATGAGCGGATCCGTCACCTGGGACTGGCCGATCATCTCGGCGAACGTCTCGGGCCGGTACCGGCGATACAGAGCTGCTACCACCCGACAAGAGTAGCCGCGACCTCCGACACCGGAGCCGGGGCGGCGGAGACGGGAGCGCGCGTAGCCTCGGAGCCGTGCACCCTCCGCCGCCGCTCCCCCGCTTCGACGCCGTCGTGCTCGCCGGGGGACGGGCCTCCCGCCTCGGCGGCGCGGTCAAGCCGCTCCTGCGGCACCGCGAGTCGACGCTCCTCGGCGCGGCCCTCGCGGCCGTTCGGGGAGCCGAGCGGAGGGTCGTGGCCGGACCGCCGTCGCTCGCAGCGGCCGTCGACGGCGCCGAGCTCGTCCAGGAGGATCCCCCGTTCGGCGGTCCGGTCGCCGGGATCTCGTCCGCCCTGCCCCTGCTCGAGCGCGCGGGCGCTCCGGAGTGGGTCGTCGTGCTCGCCGCCGATCTCGTGGCGCCCGGCCCGGCGGTCCGCCGGCTGCTGGAGGAGGCGGCGAGCGCCGTCGAGGACTCCCTCCTGGCCGTCGACGACGACGGCCGGCCTCAGCAGCTCCTCGGCGTGCACCGGCGCTCAGCCCTCGTCGACGCTCTCGCGGCGCTCGGCGATCCCGACGGCGCCTCCGTGCGCGTGCTCCTGCGCGACCTGTCCGTGAGGCTCGTCGCGGTCCCCGCAGGGACGACCGACGACGTCGACGCGCCCGCCGACGCGCTCCGGCACGGGATCGACCTGCCGGGCCCGCGCGGCGC
The DNA here is from genome assembly GCF_002931755.1 of Rathayibacter sp. AY2B3. Classification (NCBI taxonomy): domain Bacteria; kingdom Bacillati; phylum Actinomycetota; class Actinomycetes; order Micrococcales; family Microbacteriaceae; genus Rathayibacter; species Rathayibacter sp. AY2B3. Next base: position 9,885 of record NZ_PSUG01000017.1, read on the forward strand.
AGACTGAGCGGATGGACGACACCACCGGCCCCCGCCCCTCCGCCTCCGTCGGCACCCGCCCCACCGAGGAGGTGCTCGCCGGCTGGTGGGCCGACCTGTCCTCCGCGCTCGGCCTCGCCGAGGTCCCGGCGGACCCGGACGCCCTGCTCGCCCTCGCCGGTCGCGCTGCGCACGGAGTGGTCCGGCCGGCGGCTCCGCTGACCACGTTCCTCGCGGGCTACGCGGCGGGCCTGGCCGGAGGCGGACGGGACGCGCTCGACGCGGCGCTCGCGGCCTCGCACCGAGCGGTGGACGAGCGTTCGCACGCCTCCTGAGAAGCTACTCCACCGGCCTCGATCCGGCACCAGGCCGACGCCGTACGGTTCCCCCGAGTCCCGGTGCCGCGGCTCGGACCGAGCGCGGCGCAGGACTCCCGCGGCCGACTGCGCCGCGGTCGTCCATCTGAAGGAGCCCCGCATGTCAGGCAACAGAGCCGTCGCCTACAAGTCCCCCGGAGTCGTCGAGGTCATCGACATCGACTACCCCACCTTCGAGCTGAAGGACGGACCCGGCGTCAATCCGGCGAACATCGGGCGGAAGCTGCCCCACGGTGCCATCCTCCGCACGGTCTCCACCAACATCTGCGGCTCCGACCAGCACATGGTCCGCGGCCGCACCACCGCTCCGTCCGACCTCGTGCTCGGCCACGAGATCACCGGCGAGGTGGTGGAGGTCGGCCCCGACGTCGAGTTCGTCAAGGTCGGCGACATCGTGTCGGTGCCGTTCAACATCGCCTGCGGCCGGTGCCGCAACTGCAAGGAGCGCAAGACCGGCATCTGCCTCAACGTGAATCCGGACCGCCCGGGCAGCGCGTACGGCTACGTCGACATGGGCGGCTGGGTCGGCGGGCAGGCCGAGTACGTGATGGTCCCCTACGCCGACTGGAACCTGCTGGTGTTCCCGGACCGCGATCAGGCGCTCGAGAAGATCCTCGATCTGACGATGCTCTCCGACATCTTCCCGACGGGCTTCCACGGCGCGGTGACCGCCGGGGTCGGCGTCGGCTCCACGGTCTACGTCGCAGGAGCGGGACCGGTCGGACTGGCCGCGGCGGTCGGAGCGCAGCTGCTCGGAGCGGCCGTCGTGATCGTCGCGGACCTCAACGAGGAGCGTCTGGCGCAGGCGCGCTCCTTCGGCTGCGAGACGGTCGACGTCTCGAAGGGCGATCCGGCGGGCCAGATCGAGCAGATCCTCGGCGTGCCGGAGGTCGACTGCGGAGTGGACGCCGTCGGCTTCGAAGCGCACGGCAACGGCGCCGACTCGGGGAAGGAGGCGCCGGCGACGGTGCTGAACTCGCTGATGTCGATCACCGCGGCGGGCGGCGCCCTCGGTATCCCGGGGCTCTACGTCACGGGCGACCCGGGCGGAGTCGACGAAGCGGCCCAGGAGGGCTCGCTGTCGATCCGGCTCGGGCTCGGCTGGGCGAAGTCGCTGTCCTTCACCACGGGCCAGTGCCCGGTGATGAAGTACAACCGGCAGCTGATGATGGCGATCCTGCACGACCGGGTGCACATCGCCGACGCGGTCCAGGCCACCGCGATCAGCCTGGACGACGCTCCCCGCGGCTACGCCGACTTCGACAAGGGCGCGGCGAAGAAGTTCGTGCTGAACCCGAACGGCTACCTGGGATGACCGACGGGGCGGGTCCTGCCCAGGGCCCGCCCCGAGCCCCGGGAGAATGGACGGGATGAGCGCGCACGGGCACGAGGCGACCGACTGGGACGAGGCCAGGCGGATCGTCGGCGGAGCGGTCGCACGCTCCGGCGTCGCGACCGTCCCCCTCCTCGACGCGCGGGGAGCCGTCCTCGACCGCGACGTCGCCGCCGCGCGGCCGCTCCCCCACTACGACTCCTCGGCCATGGACGGCTGGGCCGTGCGCGGGCCCGGGCCCTGGCCGCTCGAGGACGGCACCGCCGCTCCGATCGTCACCGGCGCCGCCGTGCCCGAGTGGAGCGACGCGGTGCTGCCGTCCGAGCAGGGCGCAGTCTGCGACGACCTGCTCACGGCGCGGACGCCCCTCCCGCCCGGCCGCCACATCCGGCTCGCGGGCGACGAGGCCTCGCGCGGCGCCGTGCTGGTCGGCGCCGGGACCCGCCTCACTCCCGCGCACCTCGCCCTGCTCGCGGTCGCCGGGATCGACGCGCTCGACGTCCGGCCACCCGCCGCGGTCGACCTGCTCCTCACGGGGGACGAGGTCGACACCGAGGGGATGCCGCCCGCGGGACGGGTCCGCGACGCGTTCACACCGCTGCTCCCCGCGCTGGTCGAGCTCTCGGGCGGAGCCGTGGGAGAGGTCGTGCGCCGCGGCGACGACGAGGACGCGATCGCCCGGACGCTGCTGGCGGGCACGGCGCCGATCCTCCTCACCACGGGTGGGACCGGGCGCTCCCGGGTGGACGCGGTCCGCCGCGCCCTCGATGCGGTGGGGGCGCGCGTCCTCGTCGACGGCGTCGGCATGCGCCCCGGCCACCCGACCATGGCTGCGCTGCTGCCGGGCGGGACGCTGGTGATCGCGCTGCCGGGCAATCCGCTCGCCGCGCTGCTCGCGGCGCTCTCCTTCCTGCCCCCGGCCCTCGACGCGGCGTCCGGCGCCGCTGCCCGCCCCCTCGGCCGGGGTGTCCTCGCCGAGCCGCTCGGGCGCCCGGGGACCACGGTGCTCGTACCCGTCTCCTCCGGCGAGGACGGCTGGCGGGCCTCCGCGGGCATCCGCTCGCACATGCTGACCGGGCTCGCCGCCTCCGAGGCCGTCGCCGTCGTTCCCGCGCCGGGGGCGGCAGCGGGCGACTCCGTGCGCCTGCTGCCGCTGCCCTGGTGAGGCCTACGCCGCCGGCTCGAGGCGGATCACGACCGACTTCGACGTCGGCGTGTTGCTGATCTTCGCGGTCGAGTCCAGCGGCACGAGGACGTTCGTCTCCGGGTAGTACGCGGCCGCGCAGCCGCGGGGCGTGTCGTAGGCCACGACGCGGAACGCCTCCGCCCGCCGCTCGACGCCGTCGGGCCACTCCGAGACCAGGTCGACCATCGCTCCGTCCGCGAAGCCCAGCTCGGCGACGTCGTCGGCGTGGACGAACACCACTCGGCGACCGTCGTGGATCCCGCGGTAGCGGTCGTCCTTCCCGTAGATCGTGGTGTTGAACTGGTCGTGCGAGCGCAGCGTCTGCAGCAGCAGCCTGCCCTCCGGCACCCGCGGGTACTCGAGGGGATTCGCGGTGAAGCGGGCCAGGCCGGAGGGGGTGTCGAAGCGGCGCGAGTCGCGCGGCGGGTGCGGGAGGACGAAGCCGCCGGGCACGTCGATCCGGGCCTCGAAGCCGTCGAAGCCGGGGACGACGTTGGCGATGTGCGAGCGGATGCGGCGGTAGTCGTCGCGCAGTCCCGCCCAGTCGACCCGGGGGACGTTCTCACGGCCCTCGAGCAGCCGCTCCGCGATCCCCGTGAGGATCGCCACCTCCGAGCGCAGGCCCGGGCTCGGCGGGCGCAGGCGGCCCCGGGAGGCGTGCACGGCGCTCATCGAGTCCTCGACCGTGACCCGCTGCTCGCCCGAGCGCTGCACGTCGGAGTCGGTGCGGCCGAGGGTGGGCAGGATCAGCGCGCGCCGGCCGGTGACGACGTGCGAGCGGTTGAGCTTGGTCGAGACGTGCACGGTCAGGGCGAGCGAGCGCATCGCCGCCTCTGTCACTCCGCTGTCGGGCGTCGCCCGGGCGAAGTTGCCGCCGAGCCCCATGAAGACGCGGGCCTTCCCGTCGCGCATCGCCCGGATCGCGGCGACGGTGTCCGTGCCGTGCTCGCGCGGGGAGGAGAAGGAGAACTCTCGGTCGAGCGCGTCGTGGAAGGAGTCCGGCATCCGCTCGAAGATCCCCATCGTGCGGTCGCCCTGCACGTTGGAGTGGCCGCGCACCGGGCAGACGCCGGCACCGGGCTTGCCGATGTTGCCGGTGAGCAGGAGCACGTTGACCACGTCCTTGAGCGTGGCGACGGAGTGGGCGTGCTGCGTGAGGCCCATCGCCCAGCAGACCACGGTGCCCTCGGACGCCGCGATCAGCTCGGCGACGGTGCGGATGCGCGTCTCGTCGATGCCGCTCGCCCGCTCGATCTCGTCCCACTGCACCTCGCGCAGCCCGTGGAGGTACTCGGCGAGGCCGCCGGTGCTCTCGCGGATGAAGGCGTGGTCGAAGACGTCGCCGCGCGCCTCCTCCGCCTCGAGCAGCGCCTTGCCGAGGCCCTGGAAGAGGGCCTGGTCGCCGCCCAGCCGCACCTGGAGGAAGTGATCGGCGAGGGCCGTGCCGTCGCCCAGCGTGCCGCGGACGGTCTGCGGGTTCTGGAAGCGGAGCAGCCCCGCCTCCGGCAGCGGGTTCACGGCCACGATGGTGCCGCCCGCGCGCTTGGCACGCTCCAGAGCGGTCAGCATCCGCGGATGGTTCGTGCCGGGGTTCTGGCCCGCGACGATGATCAGCGGTGCCCGCTCCACGTCGCGCAGGCTCACCGAGCCCTTGCCGATCCCGATCGTCTCGGTGAGGGCGGAGCCGCTGGACTCGTGGCACATGTTGGAGCAGTCGGGCAGGTTGTTCGTGCCGAAGCCGCGGACCATCAGCTGGTAGACGAAGGCCGACTCGTTCGAGGTCCGGCCGGAGGTGTAGAAGATCGCCTCGTCGGGGCTCGCACAGGCGCGCAGCTCCTCGGCCACGAGGTCGAGCGCCTCGTCCCACTCCACGGGCCGGTAGTGCGTCGCGCCCTCCTCGAGCAGCATCGGCTCGGTGAGACGCCCCTGCTGGCCGAGCGCGAAGTCGTCCCACTCCTCCAGCTCCGCGACGGGGTGCGCGGCGAAGAAGGCCGACGTGACGGTGCGGAGCGTCGCCTCCTCGGCGACCGCTTTCGCTCCGTTCTCGCAGAACTCGGCGACGTGGCGCTTGTCGCCCTCGGGCCAGGCGCAGCCCGGGCAGTCGAAGCCGGTCTTCTGGTTCACCCGCAGGAGCGTCTCGGCGCTGCGCACCGGGCCCATCTGCTTGAGCGATATCTCGAGGGCGTGGGCGACGCCGGGGATCCCGACGGCGCGTCTCTTCGGCGACCGGACGGAGAGACGGCTCTCGTCGATCGGACTCTCGCGGGGCTCGGCGTCATCGACCATTCCTGCATCGTACGTCCGCACCCCGGCATCGCTCCCGGTTCCCGGTGGGAGGATGACCTCCACCGCCTGAGGAGACCCATGACCCGCAGTGTCGCCCGCACCCGCCTGACCGCTGTCCGCGCGGACGATCCGCCCCGCCGCCGCGAGGACGTCCTCGCCGTCGAGGAGCCGCTCGAGATCCGCGTCGGCGGACGGCGCTTCAGCGTGACCATGCGCACACCCGGCGACGACTTCGACCTGGTCGCCGGGTTCCTGGTGTCCGAGGGGGTGCTCACCGAGTCGGAGCAGCTGGCGGCGATGCGCTACTGCGCCAGCGGCTCCGGGCCGGGCGAGAACACCTACAACGTGGTCGATGCGAGTGTCCGAGGCGGACGGGAGTCCGTGCTGCTCGAGCGCGAGCGGTCGGTCTACACGACGAGCTCGTGCGGAGTGTGCGGGCTCGCGTCGCTCGAGGCGGTCGCCACCGACTCGGCGTGGAGCGTCGCGGAGGACGGGCTGCGGGTGGAGCGGGAGCTGCTGGTCTCGCTCCCGGACCGGCTCCGCGAGGCGCAGGCGGTGTTCGAGCGGACGGGCGGCGTCCACGCGGCCGGGCTGTTCGATGCCGACGGCTCGCTGCTGGTGCTCCGGGAGGACGTCGGGCGGCACAACGCCGTGGACAAGGTGGTCGGCTGGGGGCTCCGGGAGGGCCGGCTGCCGCTGCGCGGGACGCTCCTGCAGGTGTCGGGGCGCGCCTCGTTCGAACTGGTGCAGAAGGCCGTGATGGCCGGCATCCCCCTGCTCGCCGCGGTCGGTGCCCCGTCGTCGCTGGCGGTGGACCTGGCCCGCGATTCCGGCCTCACCCTGATCGGCTTCAGCCGCGGCTCCGGCTTCAACCTCTACGCGGGCGACGCGCGCCTGCTGCCCTGAGCCGCCGCGGCTGCTCGACCAGCAAGAGCGTCCGAGTATCCGGCAGAGGGCCGCGACCCGGAATCGCGTGTCAGCGATTCAGGGCAGCCCGACGCGGCCCGCTCTGCGGAACGAGACCCCACGAGAAGCCGACCGCGGTCGTGCAGCGGGTCACCGCTGCCCGACGAGCAGACACCGCCGCGTGTCAGCGATTCAGGGCAGCCCGACGCACCCCGCTCTGCGGGAGCCACCACCCCTGGAAGCCGACCGCGAGTCGTGTGGCGGCTCCGCCGCTACACGACCGACAAGCTCTGCCGGGCGATCTCCAGCTCCTCGTTGGTGGGGACGACGAGGACGGTGACGCGGGAGTCGTCGGTGGAGATGCGGCGGGCGCCGCGGTCGGCGGACGTGTTGCGCTCGGGGTCGAGCTCGATGCCGAGGCCCTCGAGGCCGCGCAGGGCGCCGGCGCGGACGGCGGCGACGTTCTCGCCGACTCCGGCCGTGAACACCACGGCGTCGACGCGGCCCAGCTGGGCGTAGAAGGCACCGATGTAGTGGCGGAGGCGGTGGTAGTAGACCTCGAGTCCGGCGCGGGCCTGCTCGTCGCCGGCCTCGGCCGCCTCCTGGACGTCGCGCATGTCGCCGCGTCCCGTGAGTCCGAGGAGCCCGCTGCGGCGGTTGAGGAGGGTGTCGAGCTCGTCGATCGAGAGGCCGGCCTTGCGGGCGAGGTGGAACACGACGGCCGGGTCGAGGTCTCCGGAGCGGGTGCCCATGACCAGGCCCTCGAGCGGGGTCATGCCCATCGAGGTCTCGACGGAGACGCCGCCGTCGACGGCGCAGGCGGACGCTCCGTTGCCCAGGTGCAGGACGATCGTCTTCAGGTCGGAGCGGCGGCGGCCGAGGTAGGCGGCGGCGGCCTCCGAGACGAACTTGTGCGAGGTGCCGTGGAAGCCGTAGCGGCGGACGCGGTGCTTCTCGGCGAGCTCGGCGGGCAGCGCGTAGGTCGACGCCTCGGCCGGGATCGTGTGGTGGAAGGCGGTGTCGAAGACGGCGACGTGCGGGACGTCCGGGAAGGCCTTCTGCGCCGCCTCGATGCCCTCGAGGTTGGCGGGGTTGTGGAGCGGGGCGAGGTCGGCGAGGTCCTCGATGTTGATCTTGACCAGGTCGGTGACGACGGTGGGCTCGAAGAAGCGCTTGCCGCCGTGCACGACGCGGTGGCCCACGGCGACGGGAGGGAACTCGTCGAGGCTCGGACCGTGCTCGCCGAACGCGCGGATCATCGCGTCGAAGCCGGCGGTGTGGTCGGGGATCGGCCCCTCGATCTCGAACGACTCCCCGTCGCGGGTGTGCTTCGTGCGGCCGGTCTCCTCGCCGATCCGCTCAACGAGGCCGCTGGCGAGGGTCTCCTCGGTGGTCATCTCGATGAGCTGGTACTTGAACGACGACGAACCGCTGTTGACGACGAGGACGACGGACATGAGGGGACTCCTGGGGTGATCGGGGTCGGGAGGGGCGGCGGCGGGGTCGCCGCTAGCGCACCACGGGGATGGCGGCGGTGGGCGGGACGATGGCCTGCGTCGCGGCCTGGATGGCCGTGATCGCGACGGTGTTCACGATGTCCTGCACGAGCGCGCCGCGGGAGAGGTCGTTGACCGGCTTGCGCAGGCCCTGCAAGACCGGCCCGATGGCGACGGCGCCGGCCGAGCGCTGCACGGCCTTGTACGTGTTGTTGCCCGTGTTGAGGTCGGGGAAGATGAACACCGTCGCGCGTCCGGCGACCTGGGAGCCGGGCATCTTCGACGCCGCGACCGCCGCGTCCGCCGCCGCGTCGTACTGGATCGGGCCCTCGACGAGCAGGTCGGGCCGGCGCTCGCGCACCAGAGCCGTCGCCGCGCGGACCTTCTCGACGTCGGCTCCGGCTCCGCTCTCGCCCGTGGAGTAGGAGAGCATCGCGATGCGGGGGTCGATGCCGAACTGCTGGGCGGTCTCGGCGGACGAGATCGCGATGTCGGCGAGCTGAGCCTCGGTGGGGTCGGGGTTCACCGCGCAGTCGCCGTAGACAAGGACCCTGTCGGCGAGCGCCATCAGGAACACGCTCGAGACGACGGAGACGCCCGGGCTCGTCTTGATGATCTCGAAGCCGGGGCGGATGGTGTGCGCCGTCGTGTGCGCGGCCCCCGAGACCATGCCGTCGGCCAGGCCGAGCTGCACCATCATCGTGCCGAAGTAGGAGACGTCCGTGACCGTGTCGTAGGCGTGGTCGTAGGTGATGCCCTTGTGCGCGCGGATGCGGGCGTACTCCTCGGCGAAGCGCGCGCGGTGCTCCGGGTCGAGGGTGCTCAGCACGCGGGCGCCGTCGAGGTCGAGGCCGAGGCCCGCCGCGCGGGCGCGGATCTCGGCCTCCTCGCCCAGGATCGTGAGCCGCGCGATGCCGCGCTTGAGCACGGTCGCGGCGGCGCGGAGGATCCGGTCGTCGCCGCCCTCGGGCAGGACGATGTGGCGGTCGGCGATGCGCGCGCGCTCGATCAGCCCGTACTCGAACATCAGCGGCGTGACGACCTCGGAACGGCCGACGTCGAGCAGCGTGAGCAGCTCGACCGCGTCGACCGCCTCCTGGAAGAGGGCGAGGGAGGTGTCGCGCTTGCGCGGGGAGTCGGCCGCCAGTCGCCCGCGGGCCGCGGTGACGCGGACGGCGGTGTCGTAGGTGCCGAGCTCGGTCATGACGATCGGCACGCGGCTGTCGACGCCCTCGATCAGCCGGACGATCGGCTCCGGCAGCTCGAAGCCGCCGTTGAGGATGATGCCGGTGACGGTCGGGAACGTGCCGGAGGCGTACGCCATGATCACGGCGAGGACGACCTCGGGCCGGTCGCCGGGGACGATCACGACGCCTCCCTCGGTGAGCCGCGGCAGAACGTTGACCATGGACATGCCGGCGATCACCACACCGAGCGCCTCGCGGCCGAGCAGCTCCGGATCGCCCGCGACGACGACACCGTCGACCGCCTCGACCAGGCGGGACAGGCTCGGAGCGACGAGGAACGGGTCCTCGCGGATCGCCCAGACCGGGACGGTGGCGGGGATGCTCTCGCGGATCGCGGCGACGGCGTCGGCGGCGGTGTCGGGATCGGCGCGGTTCGCGATCACTCCGATGAGGCTCGCGTGCGCGGTGCGCAGCTCGACCGAGGCGAGCTCGGTGATCTGGCGCATCTCCTCGGGAGTGCGCGCGGGCGCCTGGCCCAGCTGCTCGCTGCGGGACGAGTCCCGGCCCGTGAGGACCAGCAGGACCGGAGCGCCGAGGTTGGCGGCGATGCGGGCGTTGTAGCCGAGCTCGGTGGGGCTGCCCACATCGGTGTAGTCGGACCCGAGGATGACGACCGCGTCGCACCGCGCCTCGACGCCCTTGTAGCGCTCGACGATCCGCGAGAGCGCCGCCTCGCCGTCGGCGTGGACGTCCTCGTAGGTGACGCCGATGCAGTCCTCGTAGGCGAGGCCCGAGTCGGAGTGGCCGAGCAGCATCTCGAGCACGTAGTCCGGCTCGGAGGTGGAGCGGGCGATCGGGCGGAAGACGCCGACCCGCTGCACCTGGCTGCTGAGCGCATCGAGGACGCCGAGGGCGACCGTGGACTTGCCCGAATGACCTTCGGCGGACGAGATGTAGATGCTCTGAACCATCGGATCCAGCCTACCGAGGGGGTCCCTCCGGCTGGCTGGGTAGAGGCCAGGGATGGGAGTCCGTGCAGGTCGGAGGGCTGTGGAGGAGCCTCCGCCGCCACCGCGGCCCGTCAACGGAAGAAGACCCCCCGCGCACCCGCCAGAGCCCGGTTACCCTTGCTGCGTTTCCGCCCTGGGGGAGTTGGCCTGGATGGCGCCACGCGGGGAGCCGGGTGACAGTCTAACCGACGACGGCGGCCGAGGAGAGCGGGGCGTGTCGGGGTCGTGGTCAGCGGGAGCCTCCGACACCGGCTAGTATCGATGAGTCGCGGCTCAGGTCGTGCCAGGAGGATTCGCCTAGTGGCCTATGGCGCACGCTTGGAAAGCGTGTTGGGTGAAAGCCCTCGGGGGTTCGAATCCCCCATCCTCCGCGAACGGTGCCCGTTGCTCTCGCCAGCACGGGCACCGTTTTGTTTCACCCGTGGGCGGCATTCGACCCGTGGGCGCGAGCATCCGTATCGGGCGGGGCCTGCGTGATCGGCCGCCGAGGAGTCGCGCCGAAGGCGGGATCAGCCGTAGAGGTGGTTCGTCCGCGCGCAGGAGTCGGAGCAGAACGCGCCACGGCGGGCGACGAGCGGGGCCGAGCAGGCGGCGCAGACGGGGCGGAAGAAGAGTTCGGCTATGGATCGCGACATGGTCCGACCGTAGGTGCCGGCACCGGATCGTGCCCGTCGCCATCCGTATAACGACATCGCGGACGAGCGGCCGGCGACACGGAGCCGCGGCGACGCGGATGCTCAGTCGGCGATGCGCTCGAGCCATTCGTCGAGCAGGAGCCGCTCCCCCGCGCTGAGGGGCTCGATCTGCGGCAGCGCGGTGCGCAGGGCGACGGCGTGCGCGACGACCGCGCGGGCGGCGGGATCGGTGGGGCCCGCCTCCGCCGTGGTGATCGCCGCGAGGACGGACTCGCGCGAGCGGGACGAGAGCTCGTCGTCCGGGTCGGCGAGGGCGGTCAGCGTGAGGGTGCAGCCGAGTGCGGCCGACTGGAGCAGGCGGGAGGCGCGCTCGACGTCGACCGTGAGGCGGCCGGCCTCGGCGACGGCGCGGACCGCGTCGAGGAGGACGCCGCGGGACAGGCGCGCCGCCTCCGACTCCTCCCCCGGCCGCGCGGTGAACATCAGCGCGTAGAGGTGCGGTTCGGCGAGCCCGAAGGCGACGTGGTGGTCCCAGGCGGCCCGGAGCGCGTCGACCGGGTCGGCCGGCGCCTCGCTCCGCTCGAAGTCGGCGAGGGCCGTGGCGAATCCGGCTGCCGCGGCCGAGTCGAGCAGCCCGCGCAGGTCGCCGAACGTCCGGTAGATCGTGGGTGCCTGCACCCCCGCCGCCGCGCTGATCGCCCGCGTCGACACCGCGTCCCGCCCGCCGTCCGCCAGCAGCTCGACCGTCGCTCGGAGGATCCGCTCCCGCGTCGTCCCGCTCTCACTCATGCTACCGACGCTAACACGCTCCCGTTAGCGCCTCGTCTCCCGGAGCCGCCCGGCCGCGTCAGCGCCGTCGAGCGGTCCCGAAGATCCCGCGCACCACCTCCCGCAGGAGGGTCCTGCCGGCGCTCGAGCCCAAGACCTCCTCGACGACCGTCTTGTCGCGGCGGGCGGTGCGGGTCCCGCGCGAGGTCGGTGCCGTGCGCCGCCGGGAGCGCTCGGCGGCCTGGTCGGCGGCGCGCTCGGCGGCGGCCCGCTCCTTGGCGCGGCGGGCGGCGTCCGCGGTCTCCTCCTTCGCGCGGCGCGCGTCCTCCTTCGCGCGGCGGGCGTCGTCGTCGGCCTGCTGCTCGGCGGCGACGCGGGCCTCCTCGGCGTCCGCGGCTGCGTCGAGTCGGCGGGTGAGGATCTCGCGGGCGGAGTCGCGGTCGAGGGACGTGCCGTAGCGCGCGAGCAGCGGCGAGCGCTGGACGCTCGCCTCGCGGTCGGCCTCGGGGGTGGGCTGCATCGAGCCGAGCGGGGCGCGCAGACGCGTCCAGGCGACCGGGGTCGGCGCGCCGCGCTCGTTCATGACCGTCACGATCGCCTCGCCGATGGGGAGCGCCTGGAGGACCTCGCCGAGGTCGTAGTCGCTCTCGGGGTAGGTCGAGACGGTGGCGCGGAGTGCCTTCGCGTCGTCCGGCGTGTGCGCGCGGAGCTGGTGCTGCACGCGGGAGCCGAGCTGAGCGAGGACGTCGCCGGGCACGTCCTTCGGGGTCTGCGTGACGAAGACGATGCCGACCCCCTTGGAGCGGATGAGGCGCACGGTCTGGGTGATCGCGGCGAGGAAGTCCTTCGACGCGTCGCGGAAGAGCAGGTGCGCCTCGTCGAAGAAGAACACCAGCTTCGGCTTGTCGAGGTCGCCGACCTCCGGCAGGTCGTTGAAGAGGTCGGCGAGCAGCCACATCAGGAAGGTGGAGAACAGAGCCGGTCGGTCGGCGACTCCGGGGACCTCGAGGAGGCTGACGACGCCGCGCCCGTCGGCGGCGAGGCGGAGGAACTCGGCCGTGTCGATCTCGGGCTCGCCGAAGAACACGTCGGCGCCCTGGTCGGCGAACGCGATCAGCTCGCGGAGGATCACGCCGGCGGTCGCCTTGGACAGCCCGCCGAGCTCGGCGAGCTCGGACTTGCCCTCGTCGCCGACGAGGTAGGTGAGCACGGCGCGGAGGTCGGACAGGTCGACGAGCGGGAGGCCGGCGCTCTCGGCGTAGTGGAAGACGAGGCCGAGGCTCGACTCCTGCGTGTGATTGAGGCCGAGCACCTTCGCGAGCAGCAGTGCTCCGAAGCCGGTGACGGTGGCGCGGACAGGGATGCCGGTGCCGATGCCGCCGAGCGCGAAGTACTCGGCGGGGGCCGCCTCCGCTCGCCAGTCCTGGCCGATGCCGCGGGTGCGGGCGAGCAGCGCGTCGGTCGCGGCGCCCGGAGTGGCGAGGCCGGAGAGGTCGCCCTTGATGTCCGCGGCGAAGACGGGGACGCCGTGGGCCGAGAGCTGCTCGGCGAGGACCTGCAGCGTCTTGGTCTTGCCGGTGCCGGTCGCGCCGACGACGAGGCCGTGCCGGTTGAGCATGCCGAGCGGGATGCGGACGGGGACGTCGATCCGCGCGTCGCCGTTGACGAGGGCGCCGAGCTCGAGGGCCGGGCCGGAGAACGCGTACCCGGCGCGCACCGCGTCGACGGCGCTCTCGGGGAGCGGGCCGGGGGCCGGGGCGGGCGCGGAGGGCGCGGGCGGAGCAGCGGCTTCCGGAGCGACGACGGGCGGAGCATCGGCCCCCGGAGCAACCGGACCGGAGGAGACGGCGACCGCAGCGACGGCGTCAGCAGCAACGGGAGCGGCGGACTGCTCCGCTCCGCTCTCCGACGCCGCGACCAGCCGCACGTCGTCGGCGACGGCCTCCGCCTCCTCCGGGCCGGCCGCCGCGTTCAGCGCCGCGGCCGCCGCCTCCGCTCGCGCCAGGGCCTCGGCGGCCTCCGCCTGCAGTCGGCGGGCGGCCTCCAGGGCCGCGCGCGCCTCGTCTCTCGCCGAGGCGAGCCCGTCGTCGTCACTCATGGGCTCAGCCTAGGGTCGGCGGCGCCGGTCAGTCCTCGCGGACGTGCCAGGACTGTCCGTACCCGCCGTCGGCCTCGGGGCGGGCCATCAGCTCGAGGAACGGGTCGGCGCTGAACGCCTCCGGCCCGAGCACTCCGGCGCCGGTCCACACGCCGGTCGCGAGGAGCTCGAGCGCGACCACCGGGTTGAGCGCCGTCTGCCAGACCACGCACTGGGTGCCGTACTCGGCCATCGTCCACTCGTTGTCGCTCACGTGGTAGAGGTACACCTCGCGGTGAGCGCCGTCCTTCGTGCCCGAGACGAAGAGGCCGGCGCAGGTCCTGCCGGTCATCCGCGGGCCGATGCCGGCCGGATCGGGCAGAGCGGCGGCCACGACGTCGCGCGGCGACACCTCGACGGGACCGCCGGCCGAGCGGACCCGCAGGGGCTCGGTGCTGTCGAGGCCGAGGAGGTGGAGAGTGCGCAGGACGCCGATGAACTGCTCGCCGAGGCCGTACTTGAAGGTGACCTTCTTCGCGTCCAGCCAGCGCGGCATCAGCAGCACCTCCTCGTGCTCGACGTTCACGCACTCGACTGGACCGATGCCCTCGGGGAACTCGAACACCTCGGGCTCCGAGAAGGGGGCCGTGGTGTACCAGCCGCGGTCGCGCTCGAACACCACCGGCGGGTTCAGGCACTCCTCGATCGTGGTCCAGATGGAGAAGGACGGAGCGAAGATCTCGCGGCCGTCCGCGTCGTGCACGACGAGGTTCGCGCCGTCTCGCACTCCCAGCTCGTCGATCTCGTCGAAGAGGTGGTCGGAGGCGTAGCGGGCGAAGACATCGGAGAGCCCCGGCTCCACGCCCATGCCCACCAGGGCGAGGCGGCCGCGGGAGGACCACTCCTCCGCGGCGGCGAACTGCTCGTCGCCGAGCTTGAGCCCGGTCAGCTCGTGGGGCTGCTCGGGGTGCGGGAGGGAGAGGCTCATCGCCATGTCGAGGTAGTCGGCCTCGGCGGCGAGCGCTCCGGCGAAGATCGTCGGGACGAAGCGCGGCTCGACCGCGTTCATCACATGGGTCGCCCCGTGCGCGCGGGCGACGGTCTCGACGTTCTCGGCGTCGGAGGCGTCGATCCGCGCGGCGACGAAGCGGTCGTCCGCACCGTGCCGCTCCGCGATCCAGGCGACCGTGCGCTCGGCCCGGGCGAGGTCGTAGTCGCAGACGATGATCTGCTCGAAGAAGGAGCGGCGCGCGGCGATCTTCGCGAAGGCGTCGCCGACGCCGCCGGCGCCGACCAGGAGGATTCTCATGGGGACACCGTAGCGACGGATCGCGTCGTCCACCATGCCGAACACCGACGGAATCGGAGTGGAGCGCCTCCTTCGGCCACCGGATCCGTCACAGGGCGGCCCGCTCTCCCCGCTCGAGCAGGCGGAGGAAGCCGGAGAGGTGCTCGAGGCCGGTCAGCGAGGTCGGGAGCGAGGCGGCGAGCGCCGGCGAGTGCACCAGGTACGCCGCCCACTTCGCCCGCGAGACCGCGACGTTCAGGCGGTTGGGCAGGAGGAGGAACTCCATCCCGCGCGGGACGTCCGCCCCCGAGGACGCGGCGAGGGAGACGATGGCGACCACCGCCTCCCTGCCCTGGAAGAGGTCGACCGTGCCGACCGGCGTCTCCTCGAGGCCCGCGGCGTCGAGGGCGGCGCGGAGGAGCCCGCCCTGAGCGTTGTAGGGCGCGACGACGATGACGTCGGCCGCGGTCAGCGTCCGCTCGCCGTGCTCGTCGGTCCAGGTGCGGCCGACGAGGGAGAGGGCGATCTCGACGACGCGCCTCGCCTCGTCCGGCGAGGAGGTGGTGTCGCCCGCGTGCTCGACCGGGACGGAGTGCACGCCCGGCTCGACCCCCTCCAGGTGGCGCACCTCCGGCGCCCGCGACCGCAGCGCGCCCTCGTAGGAGAGCTCGGAGACGGCGTCGGAGAGCGCCGGGTGCATCCGGTGGGTCTGCGCGAGGAAGTAGCCGTACTCGGGCGGGAGGACGTCGTGACCGTCGGCGAGCCAGCCGAGCGCCGACTCGTCGACCGGCTCCGGGTGCGCGCCCTGGCTCACCTGGGGCAGCTGCTGAGGGTCGCCGAGCAGGAGCAGGCGCTGAGCGGAGACGGCCGACGCGATCGTCGGAGCGAGCGAGAACTGCCCGGCCTCGTCGACCACCAGGAGGTCGAGCGAGCGGCGCGGCACGGTGACCGGGTTCGCGAAGGTCCAGGCGGTGCCGCCGATGACGCAGCCGCCGCCCTCCTCGAGGACCGCGGTGAGCGCCGCCGCGTTCTTCACCGGCGCCCAGGGCGCGGCCTCGAGCGCCTCGGGCGACGTGCCGCTCCTGGGCACTTTCGCCACCCGGGAGGGATCGACGCCGCGGCCGACGACCGCGCTCAGCACGTTCTCGACCACCGAGTGCGACTGGCCGACCACGCCGATCCGCCAGCCGTGCTCGTTCACCAGCCGCGCGATGACGTGGGAGCCGACGTAGGTCTTCCCGGTGCCGGGCGGCCCCTGCACGGCGAGGGTCGCCCGGTCGAGTCCGAGCAGAGTCGTGACGACCGCGCCGATCACGTCGTCGCCCTGCACAGGAGCGACGGCGGCCGGCGGCACGCGGCGGAGGACGTCGAGCGCCGGGTCGGCCGGCATCGCGGGCAGCGCGTCGAGGACCTCGGCGCCCCACTCCGCGATCGCCTCGGGCTGGGGAGCGGCACGCGGCGGCGGCGCGGGGGCGAGGGCCACGGGGGCGTCGTCGTGAGGCTCCTCCCCCGCCTTCAGGCCCTCCTTGAGGAGCAGGACGATCCGCTCGCCGTCGTCGTCGACCGCGAGGATCTCGGAGCGCTCGGAGGCGCCGCGCAGACCGGGACCGGGTGAGGGCGCACCGGGGGGCGCCGGGGCCTCGTAGACCAGGTACGGCGAGGAGCCGACGCCGAGCCGGCTGCCGGGAGCGAGTCGGCCGAGGATCCGCAGCTCGCGCGACTGCGTGCGGGCCCGTGGGAGCTTCGCCCAGTCGCGGACGACCTCGACCCGGTCGATCATCACGACGTCGCGGGTGTCCGCCCACTCGTCCAGCGGCTGCCGGAGGCGGTCGAAGTGCTCCTGCCAGAAGGTCTTGGCCTCGCGGCGGTGGTAGTCGATCGCCGCGCCGGCGAGGGCGAGCGCGGTCTGGTCGGGCGTGCGCTCGCGCGGCTCGATCCCCTCGACCTGCGCCAGCAGGGCGACCGCGACCGGGTGCGGCTCGCGGGGCACGGGGATCTCGACCTCGAGCAGCGGCGGCAGCTCCTCGCGCGGCGGAGCGAGCTCGAGGAGCCAGTCGCGCAGGCGCAGCGTGGAGCGGCAGTCGTAGGCGTTGTACTCGGCGACGAGGTCGAGCCGGCGCCGGCCGTCGACCGGATCGGCCTCCAGCGCCGCCCGCGCCTCCACGTACATCTCGATGCTGTCGGCGGCGTTCGTGACGCCGGACGCGTCCCGCTCCTCGTCGCCCATGTAGAGCGGCTCCAGCTTCTTCAGCGAGTAGCTGCGCGAGCCCACGCGGAGCGCCCGCCGCACCACCGGGTACAGGTCGACCAGGACGCCGTCGCGCAGGAGCGCGTCGACCTCTTCCTCGCCGACGCCGTGCCGGAGCGCGAGCGAGAGCAGGTGGCTGCGCTCGTAGGAGGCGTAGTGGTAGACGTGCATCCGGGGGTGCTCGGCGCGGCGGGCCTGCAGCAGCGCGAGGAAGTCGAGGAGCGCGCGGCGCTCGTCCGCGAGGTCGTGCGCCCAGAGCGCGGTGAAGCGCTCCTGGTCGTCGACCATGCCGAAGAGGTAGTCGAGGCCCCACTCGCGGGTGTCCTCGGTGTACAGCGGGTCGCCCTCGAAGTCGAAGAAGAGGTCGCCCGGGTCGGGGGCGGGCAGCGCGGCGAGCACGGAGGCGTCGATCACCTCGACGGTCGGCACCGGCGAGGACTCCGACCGCAGCTGCAGCCTCGCCTGGGCGCGCAGGCCCTCGAGCGTGCCCGCGCCCAGGCCGGGCACGGGGCCGTCGTGCTCGGCCAGTGCGTCGAGGGTCAGGACGCCGGCCGCCGCGAGCTTCGCGCGCTGGTCGAGCCGCATCCCGGCGACGAGGATCGGATCGCGGTGCGCCTGGACCTCGGGCGCGCAGACGGAGCAGCGCCCGCAGGAGGGATACCGCGGATCGCCCCACGCCAGCGGCTCGTCGGCGGCGAGGCGCTCGGCGAGCACGGCGCGGAGCCGGGCGCGCTGCACCCGCTGGACCGGGGCGACGACGGCCAGCTCGTGGCTGGTGACGGAGCCGTCGCCGAGCACGAGATGCACCTGCTCCCCCACGCGGATGCCGCGGGCCTGCATCTGCTCGGCGTAGGCGGCGAGCTGCAGCAGCGCCGGGATCTTCGCGTGCCGGGCGAGCTTGGTGTCGTAGACCTCGTAGGCGCCGTCGGCGGTGCGGAGGAGGAAGTCCGAGAAGCCGAGGAAGTCGCCGTCGAAGAAGGTGGCCTGGTAGAGCACGTCGACCCCGGCGCGCATCGCCTCGACGGCCGCCTCGGCCGCCGCGGGGTAGCCGGCGGGCTCGGGGCGCTCGAACTCGAGCACCTCGTGCGTGCGCTTCAGCTCGGCGAGGAAGCGGTGCTCGTGCTCGTCGCCGAGCACCGCGGTGCGCTCGAGCATCGCATCCTTCTCGGCCTCGAGGCGCGGGGCGCGGCCCAGAAGGGCGTCGAACCGGCGGAGGACGGCCCACTCGCAGGCCGCCCAGTTCGACAGGTCGGTGGGGCTCGTGACCACGCGTCCGGACTCCAGGTACACGCGACTCCTTCCGCGACCACCGGGCGGCGATCGGCTCCAGGCTAGGGCGCCCCTCCGACACTCGTGCGGCGCGGCGACCCCCCGCGCCGCTCCGCCTCCGCGTGGCAGGCTGGGCCGATGACCCGCGCGCGCTTCGAGATCATCCCGGCCGATGACATCGGCGAGCGCGCCGCGCGGGCGTTCCCGGACCCCTCCGCGGTGACGCTGACCGTGACGAGCCTGCCGAAGCACGGGACCGGGCGGACCGTGGACTGCGCGCTCGCGCTGGCCCACCGCGGATTCCGCGTGGTACCCCATCTGGCGGCGAGGAACGTCGAGGGCCGCGGCGCGCTGGAGCGGGTCCTCGGTCGGATGGGCGAGGCGGGGATCGACGAGGCGTTCGTGATCTCGGGCGACGCGTCCTCGGCGGCGGGCACCTACTCCACGAGCCTCGAGCTCATCCGCGACGCCCGCGAGATCTCGCCCGGGCTGGCCCTGGACATCGCGGGCTACCCCGAGGGCCACCCGCACCTCTCCGACGAGAGCATCGAGCGGCACCTGCGCGAGCGCGCTCCGTTCATCCGCTCGATCGTCACGCAGATGTGCTTCGACGTCGACGCGGTGGTCCGCTACGCCGACCGGCTGCGCGAGACGGGGGTCACCGCCGACCTGTGGGCGGGTGTGCCGGGGCCGGTCGAGCGCTCGCGGCTGCTGACGCTCGGCGCGCGGATCGGAGTGGGCTCCTCGCTCGGCTTCCTGAAGCGGAGCACCTCAGTGGCCGGCGGGCTGCTCCGCGGGCGCCGCTTCGACCCGTCCGCCTTCGTCGCGCGACTGGAAGCGGCGGCGGGCGACCGCCTCGCGGGCCTGCACGTCTACACCTTCAACGAGCTCGACTCCCTCTCCGCCTTCGGCTGATCGGCAGGCCTCCGCGCTCCTCGGGCGCCGCGGACGACGGACCCCGCGATCCCCCGGCCCTCCCACGGGGAGGGTCTGCGCGCGTCAGGTGGTGCGGCGGATCCAGATCGGCGGGTGCGGGAGCTCGGCCTCGGTGCGCAGGCGGCCGGCGAGCGGAGCCCAGACCACGAGCGCCACCCCGATCCCGAGCAGCAAACCGCCGACGGTGTCGCTCAGCCAGTGGGCGCCGAGGTAGGTGCGGCTCGCCATCATCGCCACGGTGTGGAGGAAGCCGGCGATCCAGACCCACAGCAGCGGGAACACCAGGGCCAGCACCATCGCCGTCGTCGCGGCGTTGGCGGTGTGGCCGGACGGGAAGGAGCCGTAGTCGCTGGTGACGAGCATGTCGGCCGGGCGGGCGCGTCCCACCAACTCCTTGACGAGCTGGGTGGCGCCCACGCTGACCAGCGCGGCGATCGCGTAGTAGAGCGCGGCCCACCGCCTCCGGAACACCAGCAGCACGGCGACGATGCCGAGCGGGATGAGCGTCGTGCCGACGAGTCCCGCTCCGACCGTGTTCATGACGAGGGCCGGGATGTCCCACACCGGCGAGCGGTGCTCGACGATCTCGTCCATCCACTCCACGTCGAAGCGGAAGGCCGAGGTGGGGCGGAAGGCGATCAGCACGGCGAGGAGCACCGTGAGCAGGATCGCGAGCGACGCGGAGATCAGCGGCCAGCGGCGGGAGACCCGGTGCGCCGCCTCCTTCGTCAGCAGCCGCGCGGCGACGTCGTCGGACGGCACCTGCTCGCGCATCCGCGAGCGCTGGACGGCGTCCGGGCGCGCGATTCCGGGCTCGGTCGACAGTCGGTCGTCGCGGTGATCCATCCGGACATGATGCCGCCAAAGGCGTTCCCCCGCTGGGGGTTGCGGGACGGCTCGGCCGGCCGCTCGGATGCCCGGCCTCTCCCCGCGGACGTCCGCGGCGCGGCTCAGCCGGCCGCGCGGGCCAGGCGGGCGGCGCGGAGGGCGTCGAGCCGGGTCGGCTCGGAGGCGCGGGCGAGGAGCCGCGCGGCGACGGCGCTCACGCGGGAGTCGTCCGAGGCGGAGGCCCGCTCGAGCGCGGCGGCCGCGTCGGGACCGGTGATCGAGCCGAGCGCCATCACGGCCGAGACCGCGAGGGCGGAGTCGTCGCTGCCGGCGGCCCTGTCCAGCGCGTCGACGGCCGGTCGTGCGTCGACGCCCAGGTAGCCGAGGGCGGCGGCGGCGTGACGGCGGACCGGCGCGGACCCCTCGCGGAGGGCCTGCTCCAGACCGGGGACGGCCGCGGCGCCGAAGGAGGCGAGGACGTCGGTGAGCACGTTCTGCGCCTCCGCGTCGTCGTCGCCGAGCAGGCCGAGCAGGACCGGCAGCGCACGCTCGTCGCCGAGGCGGCCCAGCGCGAAGCGGGCCTTCGCGGCGACGGCGGGCTCGGAGTCGGCGGCCAGCGGGGCGATGTCGTCGAGCGTGTGCGGGTCGAGGATCTTGCTGAGCACGTGCAGCGCCTGCGTGCGCACCCGCGGCTCGCGGCCGAGCGCCTCGCGGGCGACGGGGACGGCTGCGGAGCCGAGCCGGCCGAGCGACCAGGTGAGCACGTCGCGGACGAAGAAGTCCGGCTCCTCCCAGAGGTGCGCGGCGAGGGGCTCGGCGGTGGCGGGCTCGGCGAGCTCGCCCAGGGTCATCGCCGCGCGGAGGCGGACGTCGCGGTCGGGGTCGGAGAGCTCGGCGAGCAGGGCGGAGGAGTCGCGGGAGGACATGGGAGGGGACTGTAGCAGCGGTGCTCGGGAGCGGATCCAGCGAGGGTCGGAACGCCCGGGAGGAGCCGCAGGAGCGGGGCGCGCCGGACCGCCGGGACCCGCCGGAGCCGCCCGCTCAGTCCTGCAGCGCCGGGACGCTCCTCGGCCGGACGATCAGCCAGAGCGCCAGGATCGACACGGTCGCCGTCGCCATCATCACCAGCGCCATCGGCACGGCCGAGCCTGCGCCGAAGATCCCGGAGATCGGCGACAGCAGTCCGGCGGTGCCGAAGTTCACCGCTCCGAGCAGCGACGCGGCCGTCCCCGCCTCCCGGCCGTGGTTGACCAGGCCGAGGACCTGCACGCAGGGGAAGCTGAAGCCGCACGACGCGATGAAGAACCACAGCGGGACCAGCGTGCCCCAGAGCCCCAGCCCGAGCACGTCGAAGAGGGCGATCAGGCCGGCGGAGGTGAACAGCGTCAGCGTCGTGATCGCGAGGATCCACTGCGGACCGATCCTCCGGCTGAGGTAGGAGGACGCCTGCACGCCGAGGACGACGCCGAGCGAGTTCACGGCGAAGAGCAGGCCGTACTGCTGCGCGTCGAATCCGTAGAGGCCCTGGAACAGGAACGAGGAGCTGGAGAGGTAGGTGAACAGGCCGGCGAAGGTCATGCCCCCGATCACCGCCACTCCGAGGAACACGCGGTCGCTGAGGACGGCCCGGTAGCGCTGCACGAGCGAGCGGTGCTCGCGCTCGTGCCGGGCCGCGCGGGGCCGCGTCTCGACGACGAGGAGGCCGACGGCCGCGACGACCAGCACGCCGTACGCGGCGAGGAAGACGAAGATCCCGCGCCAGTCCATGATCAGCAGCAGCTGCGAGCCGATGACCGGCGCGAGCACGGGCGCGAGGCCCGACACCAGGGCGAGGCGGGACAGCATCCGCACCAGCGGGCGTCCGCCGAAGAGGTCGCGGACCATCGCCATCGCGACCACGCCGCCCGCCGCCGCGCCGGCTCCCATCAGGAAGCGGAAGACGCCGAGCGTGACGATCTCGGGGGCGAGCGCCGCGCCGACGCAGGCCAGCACGTGCAGCGACGTGGCCAGCAGGATCGGCAGGCGCCGGCCGACCGCGTCGCTCCAGGGGCCCACGACCAGCTGGCCGAGCGCGAAGCCGAGGGTCGTGCCGGTCAGCGTCAGCTGGACCGCCGCCTCCGAGACGTTCAGCTCGCTCTGCAGCGCGGGGAACGCCGGCAGGTAGAGGTCGATCGTGAACGGCCCGAGGGCGGTCAGCGAGCCGAGGACGATCACGTAGACGAGGCGCTGGCGGGCCGTGAGGGCGTCGCCCGGGTGGCGGCGCACGGGGACGGAGCCGGTCGGAGTCGAGGCGAGAGTGGACACGGAGTGCCTTCCTGCGCGGGGCGCAGCGGGATGGGAGGGAGAGGTGCGGCCGGTGTCGTCCTCGGCGCGGGAGCGGACCCGGTCGGCTCCACGCCGCTCGGTCGAATCAATTCGACCACGTGTCGGTCAGCGGCGCCACCCCTCGGCCCGCCGTCGGGTCAGACCGGGTGGAGCGGAGTGCCGAGCGGGTCGGCGAGCAGACGCTCGAAGGCGAGCTCTGCGGCGCCCAGCATGAGCAGATCGGCGCCGAGCTCGGTCCGCACGATGCGCACGGAGTCGAGCGCGACCCGGAAAGGACCGCCGCGGCCCAGGCGCTCCTCCAGGAACCCCGGCGCGACTCCGATCAGCGCCCCGAGGAAGCCGCCCAGCACCACGAGCTGCGGGTTGAACACGTTGATCACGTTGCGCAGGGCGACCGCGAGGTGCCCGAGCTGGCGCTCGACCTCGGCGCGGACGGCCGGGTCCTCGGAGGCGGCGAGCGCCTCCTCCAGCCGCTCGCTCTCGTCGAGGCCGAGCACGGTGAGCAGCTCGGCGCGGCCGACCTCGGTCTCGAGGCAGCCGACGGCGCCGCAGTGGCAGTCGATGCCCGCGCTGTTGACGAGGGTGTGGCCGATCTCCCCCGCGTAGCCGTCGATGCCGTGCAGAGGCGCACCGCCGACGATGACGCCGGCACCCACTCCGCTCGCGCCGCCGTTGAGGTAGACGAGGTGCGAGACGTCGCGGCCGGCGCCGAGGACGCTCTCGGCGAGCGCGCCGAGGTTGGCGTCGTTCGCCGAGAGGACGGGCAGGCCGGTCGCGTCGGCGAGCATGCGGGAGAAGGGCTCGTCGTCCCAGCCGAGGTGCGGGCCGACCCGGACCAGGCCGTCGGCGTCGCGGACGAGACCGGGCACGGCGACGCCGATGCCGACCGTCCGCGTCTCCTCGGGCAGTTCGGCCAGCAGCTCGGCGACCGCCTCGGCCGCCAGACGAGCGGCGGCCTCGGCGGTGGGGACGGAGGCGGCGCGGCGGATGCGGCGGCGGACGACGGCGTCGACGCCGACCACGGCGACCGTGACGGCGTCGATCTCGGGGTTCACGGCGAGCGCGACGACTCCGGGATCGGCCTCGACGACCGGGCTCGGCCGGCCGACCTGGTTCGGCGTGGCGGGCTCGCGCTCGCGCACGATGCCGAGCTCGACCAGCTCGCCGACCAGCGCCGCGATCGTCGAGCGGTTGAGGCCGGTCAGGCGGGTCAGCTGCGAGCGGGAGCGGGGGCCGCCGCGGTGCACGAGGCGGAGGATCGCCGAGAGGTTGTGGCGCCGGACGCGGTCGAGGTTGTTGCCGCGCGTCGCGTGGTCGGGCATCCGCGGTCTCCTCTGCTGGCCGATGCCAGCCTATCGGCGGGTCGGACGGCGCCCGCCGCCCCCAACGTCAGTTGAGACGGGGGTCCCTCCACCCTGGAGCGAGGGACCCCCTTCTCAGCTGACGGCGCGCGACTCAGTCTCCGGCGCGGGTCCAGGTCCAGGTGCCGGCCGGACCGTCGACCGCGACGTCGCCTCCGGAGCGCGTCACGGTGAACACCGTCTCCTCCCCCGTGTCGTGCGCGACGACGCGCACCGGCGTCACTCCGTCCGGCCCCGGGAACACCCGCAGCTCGAGCCCGTCGAGGTAGTCGTACTCCGCCGAGTCCTGGCGGGCGCCCACCGGGATCACCGCGCCCTCGCGCACGTACAGCGGCAGCGAGTCGAAGCCGTGGACCTCCCGTCGCCACTCCCCCGTCGAGTCGATCCGCTCGTCCGTCCACCAGCTCGTCCACGTCCCGCGCGGGAGGTAGAACTCGACCGTGCCGTCCTCGGTGAACACCGGAGCGACGAGCAGGTCGTGCCCCAGCAGGTACTGCGTGTCGAGGTGGGCGGCGCTGCGGTCGTCCTCGAACTCGAGCGCCATCGGGCGCATGATCGGGACGCCGGTGCGCGCCGCCTCCGCCCCGGCCGCGAAGAGGTAGGGCATCAGCGAGAGCTTCAGCCGGGTGAAGAGCCGGGTGACCTCCACGGCCTCCTCGTCGAACGCCCACGGCACGCGCACCGAGGAGGATCCGTGCAGGCGCGAGTGCGAGGAGAGCAGGCCGAACGCGAGCCAGCGCTTGAACACTCCGGGATCGGGCGTGCCCTCGAAGCCGCCGATGTCGTGCGCCCAGAAGCCGAACCCGCCCAGCGCGAGCGAGAGGCCTCCGCGCAGGGTCTCGGCCATCGACACGTAGGAGGAGGTGTTGTCCCCGCCCCAGTGCACCGGCAGCGACTGTCCGCCGACGGTGGCGCTGCGGGCGAAGAGGACCGCGCGGCCCTCGCCGAGCTCCTGCTCGAGCACCTCGTGCACCGCGCGGTTGTAGAGCTGGGTGTACCAGTTGTGCATCGCCTCAGGGTCGGTCCCGTCGGCCCAGACGACGCCCTCCGACGGGATCCGCTCGCCGAAGTCGGTCTTGAAGGAGTCGACCCCCTGGCGCACGAGGACGCGGAGCTTCTCCTGGAACCAGGAGGTCGCCTCCGGATTCGTGAAGTCGATCAGCGCCATCCCCGCGACCCACATGTCCCACTGCCAGACGTCGCCGGAGGCCGTCGTGAGCAGGTACCCCTTCTCGCGCCCCTCGGCGAACAGCGGCGACGCCTGCGCGATGTACGGATTGATCCAGACGCAGGTGTGCAGCCCGCGCTCGTGCAGGCGGGCGAGGATCCCCTCGGGGTCCGGGAAGGTGCGCGGGTCCCACTCGAGGTCGGTCCACTGGAACTCGCGCATCCAGAAGCAGTCGAAGTGGAACGCGGACAGCGGCAGCTCCCGCTCCGCGAAGCCGTCGATGAAGGAGTTCACCGTCTCCTCGTCGTAGCTCGTGGTGAAGCTGGTGGTCAGCCACAGCCCGTAGCTCCAGGCGGCCACGACGGAGGGGCGGCCCGCGAGGCCTGTGTAGCGGCGCAGCACGTCCTTCTTCGTCGGGCCCTGGATCACCAGGTACTCCAGCGCCTCCCCGCCGACCGAGAACTGCACGCGCTCGACCGCCTCGGAGCCGATCTCGAACGAGACGAGGCCGGGGTCGTTCACGAGCACGCCGTAGCCGCGGCTGGAGAGGTAGAACGGGACGTTCTTGTAGGCCTGCTCGGAGGAGGTGCCGCCGTCGGCGTTCCACACGTCGACGGTCTGGCCGTTCTTCACGAAAGGGCCGAAGCGCTCGCCGAGCCCGTAGACCAGCTCGCCGACGCCGAGGTCGAGCTGCTCGTGCAGGTAGGCGGCTCCGTCCGGTCCGGTCAGGTAGCCCTGCGCCTTGTGCCCCGAGCCGGTGAGGCGCGAGCCGGTCGAGGTGTCCCAGAACTCCAGCGACCACGGAGCGCCCTGCCCGATCCGGACCTCGAGGTCGCCGGTGCGCAGCACGCCGCCCGTCTCCGTCACCTCCGCCGCTCCGACGTCGCCCTCGGCCAGCTCGAAGCCCGGGCGGGCCGCCGTCCCGCGCCAGTGCTCGATCCGCACCCGTGCGACCCCCTCGGCCGGCGAGGACACCGTGACCGTGAGCGCCGGCCGGTTGAGGACGTCGCCGCGGCCCTGGATGACCCGGGTCGGGGCGATCACCTCGAGCGAGGAGCCGCCGGTGCGGATGTCGTACGCCTCCTGCGCGAACAGGGGCGTGAATCCGGCCCGCGTCTGCCAGAACCCGTCGGTGAACTTCATGGAGGTGCCTTTCGATGGCGCGCCGGCGGATCCCGCGAGGGAGGCGCCGACGGAGGGAGAGAGGGCTACTTCACCGCGCCGGCGGTGATGCCGCGGGTGAGGGTGCGCTGGAAGATCAGGAAGAAGATCAGCGTCGGGAGCAGGCCCAGGAGCGCGCTCGCGCTGGTCGTCGTGACGTCCATGATCTTGTCGCCCTGAAGGCTCGAGATCGCGATCGGGACGGTCTGCGTCGCGTCGCTCACCAGGAAGACCAGCGGGATAAGGAACTCGTTCCAGGTCCAGATGAAGAAGAAGATCATCAGCACCGAGAGGGTGGGCCGCGAGATCGGGACGATCACCCGGGTGAGCACCTGCCACTTCGAGGCGCCGTCGAGAGCCGCGGCCTCGAGGATCTCCTTCGGGAAGGTGCCGTAGACGCTCGAGAGCAGATAGGTGCCGAACGCCGACTGGATCACGGTGAAGATGACGATGACCGAGAGCTGGGTGTCGTAGATCCCGACCGCTTTGAACATGTAGTACAGCGGGTAGAGCAGGGCCTCCTGCGGGAGCATGTTGGCCAGCAGGAACAGCACGATGATCCAGCTCCGGCCGCGGACCCGGCCGATCCCGATCGCGTAGGCGTTCAGCACCGAGAGGGCGACGGCGAGGATCGCCACCGACCCCGAGATGAGGATCGAGTTGCCGAGCTTCTCGGGGAAGTCGACGCGGCTCCAGAAGGTCGAGAGGCCGTCGAAGGAGAGGCCGGTCGGGAAGGCGAGCGGGCCGTTCGCCGAGTACTCCGCGGGGGTCTTGAAGGAGTTGAGCAGGATCAGCAGCACCGGGCTGACGATCACGAGCCCGATCACCACGGCGACCGCGAGGATCACCCAGTCGCCGAGGGTGCGCTTGGTGGTGCCCTTCGCGGGCTTCGCGGGACGGGAGGACGAGAGGTCCGCGTCCTCCGTGCCGGCCTGGGTGAGGGGCAGGGTCTCGATGGCCGACATCAGCGGGCTCCTTCGCTGCGCTCGACGCGCTCCTGGGCGCGGATGAACAGCACGGCGAGGATCACGATGACGATCGTGAGCGCGGTCGCGATGGTGGCGCCGTAGCCCACCTGCTGCTTCTGGAAGAACTCGGTGTACGAGTAGTAGGAGGGGACGATGGTGGAGTCGCCCGGGCCGCCGCGGGTCAGGGCGTAGATCGGGCCGAAGACCTTCAGCGCGGCGATGGTGCAGGTGAGGGTGACCACGAAGATCTCGGGCCGGATGATCGAGACCGTGATCCAGCGGAAGCGCTGGAACCAGTTCGCGCCGTCGAGCTCCGCCGCTTCGTAGAGCTCGGGGTCCACGCGCTGCAGCGCCGCCATGAAGATGACGACCGGGTAGCCCAGCTGCACCCAGATCATCACGACCATGATCGAGAGCATCGCCGTGTCCGGCTTGCCCAGCCAGTCGTGCGAGAGGGAGCCGAGTCCGACGGCCTCGAGGATCGAGTTCAGCGCGCCGTTGTCGGGGCGGAGGATCCAGCCGATGACGATCGCGGCGATGACGGTCGGCAGGATCTGCGGGAGGTAGTAGGTGGCGCGGAGGAAGCTCGCCAGGCGCCCGCCGAACTTCTTGCCGACGAGATCGAACAGGATCGCCGCGAGCAGGAGTCCGAGGATCGTGGGGACGATCACCATCGCGATGATCATGTAGACCGAGTTGAGGAACGAGGTCCAGAACTGGTCGTCGCCCATCAGCTCGATCCAGTTGTCGAGGCCGATGAAGATCGGCGGCTTGATGCCGCGCCAGGACGTGAAGCTGACGGAGACGTTCCAGATCAGCGGGATCAGCACGATGAACGTGAAGAGCACGAACCCCGGGATCAGGTAGAGCCAGTAGCCGCCGGAGCGCTTCTCGCGGGGCGGCGTCGTGGGAGGCGGCGCGCTCTCCGCGCGACGAGGTGCTGTCGTCGTCATGGGTACTCCTAGGTCGGACGGGGTCGTGGGTGTGCTGCCGCGAGATGCCACCTGTGACGGCGTGCGACGGCGTGTCGGCGTCACAAGTGGCATCTCGCGGGGTGCGGTGCGGAAGCGGGGCCGGCCGCCTTGGCCGGCATCGCGTGACGCTTCCGCGTCACTTGATGTCGGCGACTCCGTCGTCGTACTTGGCCTGGAGGTCGGAGAGCATGGCGGACTCGTCGGAGGAGCCGTTGATGAGCTCCTGCGTGGCGGCGACCAGGTCGTCGTAGAAGGTCGCGGTGGGCCAGTCGGGGTAGAAGGAGAGCTGGTCGCCGTCGACGACCGTCTTCCACTGCGAGAGCAGCGCCTTGCTCTTCTCGTCGGTGATGGCGCTCTCGTCGACGACCAGCGGGATGCCTCCGTTGTTGCCGATGAGGTTCTGGATCTCGGGTCGCATCGTGATGTCGATCCACTTGTAGGCGAGGTCCTTGTTCTTCGCCGTCTCCGGGATCACCCAGTGGTTGCCGGCGGAGCCCATCGTGAACTCGGCGCCCGGGAAGAGGAACGTGTCCCACTCGAATCCGGTGATCTCCGTCTTGAAGCGGCCGAACCACCAGGAGCCCGAGAAGAAGATCGGGTACTCGCCCGAGATGAACGCCGTGCCCGCGTCCTCCGCCTTCAGCCCGGAGGCGTCGGCCGAGAAGTAGCCCTTGTCGACGTACGTCTTCAGCTGGTCGGCCGCGTAGCTCCAGGCCGCGTCCTCGAAGTCGACCTCGCCCGTGTAGGTCTGGTAGTCGGTGATCCAGGAGCGGTCCGCCTTCAGCAGCGCGAGCTGGTAGAAGAGCTGCTGCAGCGGGTACTCGGCGCCGGCCTCGGCCAGCGGGGTGATGCCCTTGGCCACGAAGGCGTCCAGGACGGCCGTGAACTCCTCGTAGGTGGTGGGGACCTCGAGGCCGTTCGCGGCGAAGGCGTCCTTGTTGTAGTAGACGAAGGTGAACTCGCCGTAGTTGGGGATGCCGTACCAGGAGCCGGAGCCCATGATCCCGTTCTCGTCGTACTTCGCGGTGGTCTGCAGCGCGCCGGGGATCAGCGAGTCCCAGCCGTAGAACGCGACCGCCTCGTCGAGATTGGTGAGCAGGCCCTGGCTCGAGAGGAGTCCGCTGGTCGCGTTGCCCTTGTTGTACTCGACGACGTCGGGTGCCGAGTTGGAGTTGAAGATCTGGCTGGCGCCGGTGCGCAGCTGCTCGAAGGCCTTGAACTCGTACGCGATCTCGGCCCCCGTCTCCTGGGTGAAGAGGTCGCGGGCGGCGAGCCAGGCGATGCCGCGGTCGCTGTCGGGCGTCTCGAAGTCCCACAGGGTGAGGGTGCGGCCGGCGCCGTCGACCGTGGTCGAGAGCGCGTCGGAGCCGGCGTCGGAGCCGCCTCCGGAGCAGGCGGCCAGCGCGAACATCGCGCTGAGGCCGACTCCGCCGGCGAGGAGGTTGCGCCGGCTGAGACCGGCGGTCGGGCGGTGGAAGGCGGAGCGGGATCGGAGCGACATTGCGGTGGTTCTCCTTCGAACGGTGCGGTGGTGCTGCGGAGGGTGGTGCAGGGAGCGCTCTCTCGCGGAGGCGCGGTGTCGAAGCGCTTCGACAGTGCGCAGAGCCGGAGCGGGCGGGACGAGGGTGGAGGACTAGAGGGAGGCCGGCGCGAGGGTGCCGGACGGGACCGCCGGCGCCGGAGCGCCGGTCGGAGCGATCGCGAGGGATCCGCGGTCGACGTAGGAGGGCGGGAGCAGCTCGACGCCGACGGTGCGGCCGGATTCGATCTGCTGGAGGGTCCGGGCGACGGCCGCTCGGCACATCGCGTCGAACGGGAGGGGAAGACTGCTGGTGGGGACCGGGAGGGCGCCGCCGTCGTAGCTGGCGCAGGCCGCCAGGATCGACAGGTCGCCGGGGACGGAGAGGCCGCGCTCGAGGACGCGCTCGATCGCCGCCTCCGCCACGGGCTCGTTGCAGTGCAGCACGAGTGCGGTCGGCGGAACGGGGGCGGCGAGGATCGCGTCGATCGCGGCCTGTGCGCTCGGGCGGCCGATGTGCGGGCGCTCGACCGCGATCTCGACTCCGAGCGCGGCGGCCTCGGCGCGGAACGCCTCGTCGAAGCGGCGGACGAAGCCGGCGTTGCGGTCGGTGTAGGACTGCGGGTGCTCGAGCAGGCCGAGCGAGCGGTGGCCCAGCTCGGCGAGCCGGCGGACGCTCTGCCGGGCGGCCTCGGCGAAGTCGAGGTCGACGCAGGCGAGATCGTGCGAGTCGGCGGGCACGCCGATGAAGGTGGCGGGGACCCCGGCCGCGCGGATCAGCTCGGCGCGGTCGTCGTCGTCGTCGACGCCCATCAGGACGATGCCGTCGACGAGCGAGGAGGAGGAGACGCGGCCGATGCCGCTGGAGGCCTCGTCGGTGACGAGCAGCAGGACGTCGTAGTCCGACTCCCGGGCGCGCTCGAGCACCTCGGTGACGAAGCGCATGTGGGTCGGCAGGTGCAGCTCGCCGCGCATCGGGGCGGAGAGGGCGAGGATGTGGGTCCGCGTCCCCGCGAGCATCCGGGCTCCCGCGTGGGGCCGGTAGCCGAGCTGCCGCACCGCGTCGTCGACGCGCTGCCGGGTGGAGGCGGCGATGGAGCGCTTGCCGGAGAGGGCGTAGGAGACGGTGCTGATCGAGACGCCGGCAGCGCGGGCCACGTCGTGGATGGTCGCCATGATTCCTCCTGCCGGACGTCGTCGTCGGTCGCGATCGAGCTTCGAAGCGCTTCGACCGGTCGTGCTGGAGCGACTGTACGCACAGTCGAAGCGCTTGCGCAAGCGATCCTCCGACGAGCCGACCGCCTCGACCCTCGTTGCGCCTCCCGACTCGCAGGGGATATGTTGGGCCCAACAACAATTCGGCGACGTCGCCGGAAAGGATTCGGATCCCATGTCCCTGACCCCCACCCGCGCCGACAAGTTCTCGTTCGGCCTCTGGACCATCGGCTACAACGGGACGGACCCGTTCGGCGGCCCGACCCGCGAGCCGCTCGACGTCGTCCACGCGGTCGAGAAGCTCGACGAGCTCGGCGCGTACGGCCTCACCTTCCACGACGACGACCTGTTCGCCTTCGGCTCCACCGACGCCGAGCGCCAGACCCAGATCGACCGCCTGAAGGGCGCTCTGGAGTCGACCGGCCTCATCGTGCCGATGGTCACCACGAACCTCTTCAGCGCCCCGGTCTTCAAGGACGGCGGCTTCACCTCGAACGACCGCGACGTCCGCCGCTTCGCGCTGCGCAAGGTCCTCCGCAACATCGACCTCGCCGCCGAGCTGGGCGCGAAGACCTTCGTCATGTGGGGCGGCCGCGAGGGCGCCGAGTACGACTCCGCCAAGGACATCCGCGCCGCGCTCGAGCGCTACCGCGAGGCCGTCAACCTGCTCGGCGACTACGTCACCGACAAGGGCTACGACATCCGCTTCGCCATCGAGCCCAAGCCGAACGAGCCCCGCGGCGACATCCTGCTGCCGACGCTCGGCCACGCGATCGCCTTCATCGACTCCCTCGAGCGCCCCGAGCTCGTCGGCGTGAACCCCGAGGTCGGCCACGAGCAGATGGCGGGTCTGAACTTCACCGCCGGCATCGCCCAGGCGCTGTACCACGGCAAGCTCTTCCACATCGACCTCAACGGTCAGCGCGGCATCAAGTACGACCAGGACCTCGTCTTCGGCCACGGCGACCTGCACAACGCGTTCTCGCTCGTCGACCTCCTCGAGAACGGCGGCCCCGGTGGCGTCCCGGCCTACGACGGCCCGCGCCACTTCGACTACAAGCCCTCGCGCACCGAGGACGAGACCGGAGTCTGGGACTCGGCCGCCGCGAACATGCGCACCTACCTGCTGCTCAAGGAGCGCGCCGCGGCCTTCCGCGCCGACCCCGAGGTGCAGGAGGCGCTCGCCGCCGCGAAGGTCGCCGAGCTGTCCACCCCGACGCTGAACGAGGGCGAGTCGTACGACGACCTGCTCGCGGACGCCGCCTCGTACGAGTCGTTCGACACCGACGCCTACCTCGGCGGCAAGGGCTTCGGCTTCGTGCGCCTGCAGCAGCTGGCCACCGAGCACCTGCTCGGCGCCCGCGGCTGACCCGCACCCTCTGAGCCCGCGGTCCGCCGCGGGACGACCTGAGACGGACGAGATCCCCTGCACCCGCACGGGATCTCGTCCGTTCTCCTGCATCCGGCCCGGTTACGCACCGGACGCCCGACCCCGTACCCCCAACGAAAGAGGACAGCGATGACGCTCGTCGCAGGGATCGACTCGTCGACCCAGAGCTGCAAGGTGGTCGTCCGCGACCTCGACACCGGCACCGTGGTGCGCACCGGCCGGGCGAGCCACCCCGACGGCACCGAGGTCGACCCCGCCGCCTGGTGGGAGGCGCTGCAGCTCGCCCTCGCCGACGCCGGCGGACTCGACGACGTCGCCGCGATCTCGGTCGGCGGCCAGCAGCACGGCATGGTCGTCCTCGACGAGAGCGGCGTCGTCATCCGCCCCGCTCTGCTCTGGAACGACACCCGCAGCGCGCCGGCCGCCGCCGCGCTCATCGAGGAGCTCGGGGCCGAGGCCTGGGCGGAGCGCACCGGATCGGTGCCGGTCGCCTCCTTCACCGCTACCAAGCTCCGCTGGCTTCGCGACGCCGAGCCCGAGAACGCCGCCCGCGTCGCCGCCGTCGCGCTCCCCCACGACTGGCTGACCTGGCGCCTGCTCGGCTACGGCCCCGACTCCGCCCGCGGTCCGCAGCTCGACGCGCTCACGACCGACCGGTCCGACGCCTCCGGCACCTCGTACTGGGGAGCGGACGGCTACGACCTCGAGCTGCTCGAGCGCGCCCTCGGCCACCGCCCGCTGCTCCCCCGCGTGCTCGGTCCCTCGGAGGAGGCGGGCCGCACCGGGAGCGGACTCGTCGTCGGCCCCGGCGCGGGCGACAACGCGGGCGCCGCGCTCGGCCTCGGCGCCGGCCCCGGCGACGTGGTCGTCAGCATCGGCACGAGCGGCACCGTCTTCGCGGTCACGGACGACCCGGTGCGCGACGCCTCCGGGACCGTCGCCGGCTTCGCCGACGCGAGCGGGCGCTTCCTGCCGCTGGTCGCGACGCTCAACGCCGCGCGCGTGCTGGCCTCGACCGCGACCCTGCTCGGCAGCGACTTCGACGAGTTCGCCGCACTGGCGCTCGAGGCGGAGCCGGGTGCCGACGGCCTCGTGCTGGTCCCCTACTTCGAGGGCGAGCGCACGCCGAACCTGCCGGACGCGACGGCGAGCCTGCACGGGATGACCATCGCCTCGACCACGCGCCCGAACCTCGCCCGCGCGGCGATCGAGGGCATGCTCTGCGGATTGGCCGACGGCCTCGACGCCGTTCGCGCGCAGGGAGTGGAGGCGCGGCGCATCCTCCTGATCGGCGGAGCCGCGCAGAACCGCGCCGTGCAGCTCGCGGCCTCGCAGGTGTTCGACGTGCCCGTGCAGGTGCCGACGCCCGGCGAGTACGTGGCCGACGGTGCCGCCGTGCAGGCCGCCTGGGCGCTGACCGGATCCCGTCCGACGTGGACCGTCACCTCGGTGGCCGAGCCCGCGCCGGACCACCGGCCCGTGATCCGCGAGCAGTACGCGGCCGCCCGCGCCTGAGGATCCGGCCCCGGCCCTCATCCAGGGCCGGGGCCGCGCCGCAAGCCCCAGTGGACGGGGAGCGGAATCGCGCTACTCTAATTACTCAGCCAGCTGACTAACGGAGGAGCGACATGACCGCCACACGAACCCCCGACCGCGCCGACCGGATCCGCCAGGTCGTCGTCGCCGTGAGCGCGGTGCTCGCCCTCATCGGCTCGTTCATCGGCTCGGGCGCCGCGGGCGGCACTCAGATCCAGGACGCGGCGGGCGGCGCCCTGACCGCGTCCTCCACCCCCATCGCCCCCGACGGCCCCGCCTTCGCGATCTGGAGCGTCATCTACACCGGCCTCATCGCCTACGCGATCTGGCAGTTCCTCCCCTCCCAGACCGCCCGCACCCGCCACCGCCGGCTGGGCTACTGGGCCGCCGCGAGCCTCCTCTTGAACGCCGCGTGGATCCTGGTCGTCCAGGCCGGCTTCCTGACGCTCAGCGTCGTCGTGATCGCCCTGCTGCTCGCCGTGCTCGCGCGCATCTTCGTGATCCTCCGCACCACCCGCTCGGCCGGAGTGGTCGACGCGATCGTGACGGACGGCACCTTCGGGCTCTACCTCGGCTGGGTGTGCGTGGCCACGGCCGCGAACGTCACCGCCGGGCTCGTCGGCGCGGGAGTCGGCAGCGCGGACGGTCCGGGCGCCGCGGTCTGGGCGGTCGTCGTCCTCGCCGTCGCCGCGCTCGTCGGACTCCTGATCGCCGTCACCGGCCGCGGGCGCATCGCCCCGATGCTCTCGCTCGTCTGGGGACTCTCCTGGGTCGCCGTCGGCCGCTTCGCCGGCGAGCTCGTCTCGGTCCCCGCCGGGATCGCCGCGCTGGTCGCCGCCGCCGTGGTGCTGGTGGTCACCCTCCTCGTCCGCGCCACCGCGGGACGCCGCGTCACCGCCTGACGCCCTGCACGACGAAGGCCGAGCGGCCGGAGCAGCCCTCGAGACGAGGACTCCGGCCGCTCGGCCTTCGTCGCGACGGTGATCAGGTGATCGGGTGATCAGGTGATCAGCGTGTCGACGTACTCCCGGTTCTCGTCCATCCACGCGGCGAGCGCGGCCGAGCGGTCGTCGGCCCCGTCGTTGAAGAGCGCGTTCTCGAGCGAGTAGAGCGTCTTCGAGTCCATCCGGAAGTCTCGGATCCAGCGGCTCATCGTCGGGTAGTCCGCGTCGAACGCGGCCGAGCCGAAGGAGTGGATCCCCTCCGCCTGGCCGAGCAGGCCCTTCGGGTCCTCGAGGTCCTTGACCGGGAACGCGTCGTAGGCCCAGTGCGGGCGCCAGAGCGTGACGGCGATGTTCTCGCCCGCGGCGGTCGCGCTCGAGAGCTCCTGGAGCATGGCGGGCGTCGATGAGGTGAGGTAGTCCATCCCCTCCAGGCCGTAGCCCGGGATGACGTCCTCGGTCGTCGTCTTGTTCAGTCCGGAGCCGGGCTCGATGCCGATCAGGCGGTTCCCGACGACGCCCGGGTCGGCGGCGAGCTCCTCGAGGGAGTCGATCGGGGCGTCCTCGTTGACCGCGATGGTCAGCTTCGCCTCGTCGTTCCACGCGCCCAGGTCGACGATCGAGTCGCCGTACTGCTCGACGTACCGGGCGTGGGTGAGCGGCAGCCAGGTGTCGAGGGCGAGGTCGTAGTCGCCGGTCGAGAGGCCCTGGAAGCCGGGGGCGACGTCGGCGTTCTGCAGGGTCACGTCGTAGCCCTGCTCCTCGAGCACCGCCTCCCACAGAGCGGCGACGGCGATCCCCTCGTCCCAGCCCTGGAACACGGCGACGGTCACGTCGGTGCGGTCGCCGTTGTCGACGGAGGCGGCGGTGGCGGGAGCGGCGAGGGCCGCGGCCCCGAGGGACGCGACCAGGCCGATCGAGACGACGCCGACGGCCGAGCGAGTCGCCACGACGGCGCGGCGGTTCTTCGCCCGGGCGACCCTCGCCGGCGAGGGCGAGCCCAGCGCGCCGGTCATCCGGTCGAGGACGACCGCGAGGATCACGACGGAGACGCCCGCCTCGAAGCCGAGCGCGACGTCGATCCGGTTGAGGCTCGCGACGACGTCGCCGCCCAGCCCTCCGGCGCCGACCATGCCCGCGATGACGACCATCGAGAGCGAGAGCATGATGACCTGGTTGAGGCCCGCCAGGATCGAGGGCAGCGCCAGCGGCAGCTGGATCTGGCGGAGGATCCGCCACTTCGAGGAGCCGAACGACTCCCCCGCCTCGACGAGCTCCGGGTCGACGCCGCGGATGCCCAGCTCGGTGAGCCGGACGCCCGGCGCCATCGCGAAGACGATGGTCGCGACGATGCCCGGCACCACTCCGACCCGGAACAGGATCAGCGCGGGGATCAGGTAGACGAAGGCCGGCATCGTCTGCATCAGGTCGAGCACGGGCCGGATGACCGCGGAGGCCGTGCGGTTGCGCGCGGCGAGCACGCCCAGCGGCACGCTCAGCGCGATGGCGATCACGGAGGCGACGAGCACCAGAGCGAGAGAGTCCATCGCGTTCTCCCACTGGTCGACCCCCACGATCAGCAGGAGCCCCACGGCGGTGCCGGCCGCGAAGACCCAGCCGCGGACGGCGTAGGCGAGCACGGCGAGGAAGGCGACGATCACCCAGAAGGGCGGCGTCGCGAGGACGAGGTCGACGCCGGAGTAGAGGGCGCCGAAGACGGTGCGCAGCAGGTCGAAGACCGGCTGGAAGGTCTGCGTGAGGACGTCGACGGCGCCCTCGGCGAGGGCGCCGAGCGGGAGGCGGAAGCCGAGATCGGTCATCGTGCACCCCCGTCCGTCGCGAGGACGGCGTCCTCGACGGGGCCTCCGGTCGCGTGCAGAGTCGCGGTGACGACCTCGGTCGAGACGGTGGCGGGCGGCTCGATCACCGGGTGCTCGCCGGTGTGGGCGGGCACGTTGCCGAGCGCCGCGAGCAGGGTCACCCGCGGGATCGCTCCGAGCAGGCGCCCGTCGGCGTCGACCACGGCGACCGGCAGCGCCGACTCGACGGCGGGCTCGATGACCTCGCTGAGGGCGGTGTCCGGGCCGACGGTGACGACGTCGGAGGTGAGGACCGCCGAGAGGTCGCCGACGCTCCGCCGCACCTGCTCGATCACGTCGCGGTCGCGGACCGTGCCCAGCAGGCGGCGTCCGCCGCCGACCACGAACGCGGCCGAGGTCTGCAGGTCGCGCATGCTCCGCAGCGCGGCGCGGGGACCGGCCGCCAGGGTGACCACGGAGCGCGCGGGCTCCATCACGGCGGAGGCGGTGAGCACGCGGGCGCGGTCGACGTCCTGCACGAACTGGGCGACGTAGTCGTTCGCCGGGTCGGTGAGGATCTCCTCCGGAGTGCCGATCTGGACGATGCGGCCGTCGCGCATCACCGCGATGCGGTCGCCGAGGAACATGGCCTCGTTGAGGTCGTGCGTGATGAAGACGATGGTCTTGCCGAGCTCGTGCTGCAGCTCGATCAGCTGCTCCTGCATCTCGCGGCGGATCAGCGGGTCGAGCGCCGAGAACGCCTCGTCCATCAGCACGATGTCGGTGTCGGCGGCGAGCGCCCGGGCGAGGCCGACGCGCTGGCGCATGCCGCCGGAGAGCTCGTCGGGCATCTTCTCGTGCCAGCCGGCGAGACCGGCGCGCTCGACCGCGAGGAGGGCCCGCTCGCGGCGCTCGGCCGCGGGGACGCCCTGGATCTCGAGCGGGTACGCGACGTTGTCGAGCACGGTGCGGTGCGGGAGGAGCGCGAAGTGCTGGAACACCATCGACACCGACGAGCGGCGCACGCGGCGCAGCTCCGCCTCGGAGACGCCGGTGATGGTGGAGCCCTCGATCAGGACCTCGCCCGCGGAGGGCTCCTGGAGCCCGTTGAGCATGCGGATGAGGGTGGACTTCCCGGAGCCGGAGAGGCCCATCACGACGAAGATCTCGCCTCGGCGCACGGTGAAGGACGCGTCGATCACCGCGGCAGTGCCGAGTCCGGCGAGCTCGCCGCGGTCGACACCCTCGCCCAGTCGGCGGACGACCTCGTCGGGCCTCCGGCCGAACACCTTGAAGAGGTGGCGAGCCTCGAGAGCCGGGGTCGCCGGATCGGCGCCCGCCTCGCTCCGGGGCTCGCTGATGGTCTGCTGGTTCTGGTGCACGTACACTCCGTCGGCGCGCAGGGACGACG
The DNA here is from genome assembly GCF_002931755.1 of Rathayibacter sp. AY2B3. Taxonomy (NCBI): domain Bacteria; kingdom Bacillati; phylum Actinomycetota; class Actinomycetes; order Micrococcales; family Microbacteriaceae; genus Rathayibacter; species Rathayibacter sp. AY2B3. The sequence goes on from NZ_PSUG01000017.1 coordinate 47,462, forward strand.
CCCTGCGCTCATCTCGTGGTGCCGGGTCGGGAGCGTGGGACAGCCGTGCGTCGAGCCTCCGCGTGCGTCCCGCCGCTCAGCGCTGCAGGGGGTGGAGGCGAGAGCGTCCGAGGCGGCCTCGGGGCCGCCTCCACTCCCGTTGACCGTACGATCGCTGCGCGTCCTGGGGGACGCCGTGCGAGCGCGGACCGGTTCATCGGGGCCCGTGAGGACCGCCGACCACGGTAGCCGCGGAGCCGCCGAGGGGCAAACGTCGGACAATTGCGGAGGCGGGTCCGGGGGTGGTCACGACGCGACCGGGGCGCGCGGATGTGCTGGTCGGAGCTGGTTTCCGGACTGTTGCGCGATCGTTACCGTCGTGGCACGGCCGGCGGCGCTCGGAGGGGGCGGGTCTCGATGCACCCCTGCACGGCTGCTCGACCGGCGAGCGGGGCGAGGACGCCCGTGCCGCTCAGACGGTGGTCTCGCCCGCCGGGCCCGAGGGGGCCGCCGCGCCGACTCCGCTGACGGGCTCGCCCTGCCAGGACACGAGCGTCCACGCGTCGCCCGAGCCCTCGAGGACGACGACACCCGTGTTGTCGAGCAGATGGTCGGCGATGAAGCGCGCATCGAGGTCGAGGGAGCGCAGACCCGACCAGCAGCGGATGGCCGCACCGTGGCTGACCAGCGCGACGACCTCGTGCCCGAGCGACTCCGCCTCCGCCACCACCGCGTCGTAGCGCGCCGCGAACTCGTCGCCCGTCTCGCCGCCCGCGAGCCGGATCGACGTCTCGCCGCCGGCCCAGCGGAAGACCGTCCCCATGTACTCCTCGACCGCCGCCTCGTCGCCGCGCATCTCGAGCCCCGCGGCCGCGACCTCGCGGATGCCGTCGCGCTCGATCGGCTCGAGCCCGAGGGCCGCGGCGAGAGGGGCGGCCGTCTGGTGGGTGCGGACCATCGTCGAGACGAACAGCGCGCCGATCCCCTCGCCCGCGAGCTGACCGGGCAGCGCTGCGGCCTGGGTGCGGCCGAGGTCGGTGAGCCCGGGTCCGGGGATGCGGGTGTCGAGGAGGCCCGCCACATTGGAGGGGGTCTGGCCGTGGCGGATCAGGAGGAGGCGCATCCGTCCACGCTAACCGCGGAGGCTGGGCTTCCGGGGGGCGCGGTCGCGCCCGGTCCCGCCGTTGTGCGGCGAGTGCGGCGCTGCCACGATGTGCGGGGACGCTCCCGGACCGGGAGCCGCAGACGGACGGGACGGGCGGACATGGCCTCCGAAGACGGTTTCTCGAAGGACGAGCGCGCGGCGATGAAGCAGCGCGCGGCCGAGCTGCGGGCGGAGGCGAAGCGGCAGAAGAGCGCCGACAAGGCCGACGCCGATCGCAGGGACGCGGAGTCCGCGATCGCCGCGATGACCGACGAGGAGCGGCCGATCGCCCAGATGCTCCACGAGGTCGTCGGCGAGACCGCCCCCGATCTCCTCCCGAAGACCTGGTACGGCTTCCCCGCCTACGCGCGCTCGGACGGCAAGGCGATCGTCTTCTTCCAGCCCGGCGCGAAGTTCGGCACGCGCTACTCGACCCTCGGCTTCCAGGACGGCGCCCAGCTCGACGACGGCACGATCTGGCCGACCGCCTACGCGCTCGTCTCCGCCGACGACGAGACGCGCGCCGCCGTCACCGAGCTGGTCCGCCGCGCGGCCGGGGCCTGACCCCGTGGCGCAGGTCTACGACGAGATCGACGAGAGCCTCTCCTCCTGGATCCACGAGCAGCCGATGTGGTTCGTCGCCACCGCACCCCTCGCCGCGGACGGGCACATCAACATGTCTCCGCGCGGCCACGACTCGTTCTCGATCCTCGGTGCGCGCCGCGTCGGCTGGGTCGACTACACGGGCAGCGGAGTCGAGACGATCGCGCACCTGCGCGAGAACGGGCGCGTGTGCCTGATGTTCGCGTCGTTCGGACCGCGTCCGCGCATCGTCCGCCTGCACGGCACCGGCTCCGTGCACCTGCCCGGGTCGGAGGCGTTCGCCGAGGTCGCGGAGCAGCACCCCGAGCACCCGAGCACCCGCGCGGTCGTCACCGTCGAGCTCACCCGCATCAGCGACGCGTGCGGCTGGGGCGTGCCGGTGATGGAGCCGGTCGGCGAGCGCGACCTGCTCCTCCTCCAGGCCGAGAAGAAGGGCCCCGGCGGCATGGCCGAGTACCGCGCCACGCGGAACGCGGTCAGCATCGACGGGCTGCCGGGCTACCCGCAGGACTGAGCGGCGGGGCGCAGCGGCGGCACGGCGCGCACGAGCACGCCGACCGGCTCGAGCAGGGAGCCGCTCCCCCTCCGGCCGTGATTCTCAATCAGGTTTGTCAAGCCAGCGGGGGTGGTCTGGCTCGTCTGTTCTTCCTTCTCTCCCAGCGTTTTTTTTGCCTGGAAGGCACGTAGTGCCGAGCAGGGCCGGAGGTGGGAGCGCAACCCGGAGGGCGGAGGAGGAGAGGTTGTCGGCGCGATGGGAGGGAGCGCAGCGACCGCGTGCCGAGAACCTCGGAGGAGCCGGCCGCGCAGCGGCTTGCGCGGACGCTGGAGGCCCGTACGCCGCCGAAGGCTTCCAGGCAAAATGCGCGCAGCGCACAGCACCGCGTCGACCGGAGGTCGGCGTCCATGTCAGTGCCCGCATCCGAGATCGTCTGCGCACCAGGAACGTGCTTTTCGATCGGGGTGCACGTGCGCTGTCTCTGTATGCAGCGCGTACCGCTGAGAAGCCGCATATCTCCGCGGAGCAGGCCGGTTCCGCCGCGCCACGGGTGCGAGCATGACCGTAGGAGGCCGGGATGCGTGACGCGGTGATGGTCGTCGAAGACGACGTCGAGATGGGCGAGCTCATCAAGCGGGGTCTTACCGGCGACGGCTACGACGTCGCCCTGTTCTCGAACGGGGTCGACGCGCTGAACGCGGCGCGCGACGCGGACTACGCCGCCGCGGTTCTCGACGTGATGCTCCCCGGCATGAGCGGCTTCGAGATCTGCCGGCATCTTCGCGCGAGCGGTGCCACGCTCCCGGTGATCCTGCTCACCGCCCGCGACGCACTGCAGGACCGGGTGTTCGGCCTGGACGCGGGGGCCGACGACTACCTCGCGAAGCCGTTCCACTTCGAGGAGCTCTCCGCCCGCCTCCGCGCGATGATCCGCCGCGAGCGCCTCACGAACCGCACCCCGGTGGCGCTCGGGAACCTGCGCGTCGATCCGTACACGCACGCCGCGACGGTCGACGGCGCCGTGCTGCCCTTGAGTCCGAAGGAGTTCGGAGTGCTGCGCGTGCTCGCGGTCCGCGCCGGCGACTACGTGCCGCGGGAGGAGATCCTGCTCGAGGTGTGGGGGTCGGCGGAGTTCGTGGACCACAACATCGCGGAGCAGTACATCAGCTACCTCCGCCGCAAGCTGGCCGCGGGCGGTGCGTCGGTCGAGATCCTCACCCGACGGGGTGCGGGCTACCGGCTCGGGGTGACGCCGTGAGGTGGCGGACTCTGTCGATCCGGGTGCGGATCACGGTGTCGAGCCTGCTGGTCGCGATGCTGTTCTTCGGGATCGTCGCGGTCGTCGTCCGTGAGCAGCTCGACCACATCCTCGACGCCTCCACGATCGAGCTGGTCCGCTCGGGAGCGTCGCAGGCGCTGATCGAGGAGAGCCGCGACACCGCCGAGGCCGTCGTCGGCGGCGTCAGCACGACGCTCCTGATCGCCCTCGCGATCCTGTTCGTCGCGTTCGCCGCCACCTCCTGGCTCCTCGTCGGCCTCGCGCTGCGACCCGTCGGCCGGATGCGCGCGATCGCCGACCGGCTGCGCCACGGCCGCTCCACCGAGCTCCTCCCCGTCGGGCCCGCTCGCGACGAGCTCTCCGACCTCGCCTCGACCCTGAACGCGCTGATCGCGGACCTGCGGGAGTCGGCGGACCGGGAGCGGCGGCTCGTCGCCGACGCGAGCCACGAGCTGCGCACTCCGCTCGCCGCCCTGCGCACCCGCCTCGAGCTGGCCGAGCGGGTCCGCGACGACCCGGCGGCCCTCTACGCCGACGTCGTCGACGCGCGCCGCTCGATCGACCGCCTGCAGTCCCTGACGGACGGGCTGCTGATCCTGTCGAAGATCGACGCCGGCACCGTCACGGGCGACGCCTCGTCGTCGGCTCTCCGCGAGGAGGTGACCGGCAGCGTCGACCGCATCAGGATGCTCGCCCGCGACCGGGACCTCGCGATCGACTTCGTCGCTCCCGTGTCGGCTCACGCCGCCCGGTACCCCGTCTCGCCGACCGACTTCGGCCGGATCCTGGACAACCTGCTCTCCAACGCCGTCGCCGCGACGCCGGACGGCGGCAGTATCACCGCGACCCTGGTCGAGCGCCCCGGAGAGGCCGTCCTCTCCGTGGACGACGACGGACCCGGTGTCCCGGAGGCGTTCCTCGCCGTCGCGACCGACCGCTTCACCCGTCCCGACGCCGCCCGCTCCCGGGACGGCGGCGCCGGTCTCGGGCTCGCCATCGTCGCCGGGCTCAGCCGGGCCGCCGGCGGCGAGCTCCGGCTCCGCAACCTCGTCCCCCACGGCTTCGGCGCGGAGGTCCGCATCCCCGCGACCCGCCCCGGCCCGACCTCTCGCTAGGAGAACCGATGATCGACCCCCAATCCCTCCTCGACGGCGCCGGCCCCTGGGCCATCGCCCTGGTCTGCCTGATCGCCTTCGTCGAGACGGGCCTCCTGATCGGGTTCTTCCTCCCGGGCGACACCCTGCTCTTCTTCACCGGCGTCTTCGTCGCGACCGGCGTGATCTCGCTCCCGGTGCCGCTGGTGATCCTGATGGTCGCCGCCTCCGCCTTCCTCGGCGACCAGCTCGGGTTCATCATCGGCCGCGCGAGCGGGCCGCGGATCTTCGAGCGCAAGGACAGCGGACTGTTCAGCCGCTCGAGCGTGGCGCGCACCCAGTCGTTCTTCGACCGCTTCGGCGGCTGGGCGGTCACGATCGCCCGCTTCGTCCCGGTCGTCCGGACCTTCGCCCCCGTCGCCGCCGGCGTCGGGAAGATGCACTACGCCCACTTCGTCGGCTTCAACGCCCTCGGTGCGGCCGTCTGGTCCACCGGCGTGATCCTGCTCGGCTTCTTCCTCGGACAGATCCCCGGCGTCGCGGACTTCGTCGGGAAGTACATCGACATCGTCCTCGTCGGCATCGTCGTGATCAGCGTCGCCGGGATCGCCCTCACCTACTGGCGGCAGAAGAACCGCGCCGGCCGCGACGCCTGAGCCCTGCGCTCAGGGGGTCGCCGTGACGGCCGCGCGCGGTCGGCGGAGCGCGATCACCGCGACCAGCAGCAGGAACACCGCGAGGGCCGCGAGCGTGACCGGGCCGGTGCCCAGGCCCAGGCCCTTCTGGGCGACGGGATCCGCGAGCCAGTCGCAGACCGACGCCCCGAGCGGACGCGTGACGACGTAGGCGGACCAGAACGCGAGGACCGCGTTCCGCCCCGTGAACCGGTGCGCGAGCGCCGGGACAGCGATGATCGCCGCGAACAGGACCGCGGACGGCAGATAGCCGAACCCGAGGGTGGAGGCGGTCAGGTCGCCCGCGGCCGTGCCGAGCGCGAAGGTCCCGGAGACGGCGAGCCAGTAGAACAGGGCCCGGCGCGGTGTCGTGATCGAGTGGATCGACAGGGTCCGCTCGACTCGCCACCACAGGGCGAAGACCGCGGCGAGCGCGATCGCGAACCCGAGGGTCGAGACGAGGTACGGGACGCCGGCGACGACGTGCAGCACGTCGGCGGCCATCGTGCCGAAGACACTCACCATCAGTACTGCCAGCCAGTACACCCAGGGGATGTACCGGCGGACCGCGAACTGCAGCCCGAGGGCCGCGAGGAACGCGAGACCGGTCGCGCCGACCACGATCACCGGGTCGAAGGCGGTCGCGAGGAAGTCGGACGCCGTCTCGCCCATCCCGGTGGTCAGCACCTTGAGGACCCAGAACAGCGCCGTCGCCTCGGGGACCGTGGAGGCGACGTAGCGGCCGGCGAAGACACCGCCGCGGGGTCGAGGGAGCGGTGCAGCGAGGTGCGTCATCCCGCCATGCTCGAGGAGCGTGCGGTGTCGGCAGCTGGGGTGTTCGCCGGGGTCGTTGAAGATGCACACAGCGACCCGGATTCCGGCCGAGCACGGCCGTCGCGATCCCTACTCTCGGAAGCGCTCGCGGGATCCCCCGCGACTCCTCTCCGACCGGAACGGACCCGATGGACATCCTCCAGGCGATCATCCTCGGCATCATCGAGGGGCTGACCGAGTTCCTCCCGGTCTCCAGCACCGGGCACCTCACCATCGCCGAGAAGCTGATGGGCCTCCGCGTCGACGACGTCGGGGTGACCGCGTTCACCGCGATCATCCAGATCGGTGCGATCGCCGCAGTGCTCCTGTACTTCCGGAAGGACATCGCCGAGCTCGCCACCGCGTGGTTCGTCGGGCTGCGGCACCCGTCGCAGCGCAAGCGGACGAACTACCGGATCGCCTGGTACGTGATCCTCGGGTCGATCCCGATCGGGATCATCGGGTTCCTTGGGAAGGACCTCATCAGCGGAGGCCTGCGCAATCTGTGGGTCGTCGTCGCGGCGCTGCTCGGCTGGAGCGTCGTGATGCTCGTCGCCGAACGCGTCGGCGCTCAGACCAAGGACCGTCGCGCGATCACCCGGAAAGACGCGGTCATCATCGGCCTCGTGCAGTGCATCGCGCTGATCCCCGGCGTCTCTCGTTCCGGAGCGACCATCAGCGGAGGCCTGTTCCGCGGGCTCGATCGAGTGACCGCGACGAAGTTCGCGTTCTACCTCTCCATCCCCGCACTCACCGCCGCCGGCGCCTACGAAGCGGCCACGGCCGCGTCCGAGGTCAGTGCGAGCGTCGGCTGGATCCCGACCCTCGTCGCGACCGTCGTCTCGTTCGTGGTCGCGTACGCGTCGATCGCGTGGCTGCTCCGGTACGTCGCGGGCCACGGCTTCGGCGTCTTCGTCGGGTACCGCGTCGCCCTGGCCCTCGTCGTGTCCGGGCTGCTGCTCACCGGGACGATCGCGGCCAGCTGACCTGATTGCCCGACGGGAGTCCTACCGGACACACTGGACGGCGACGCCCGCCACCTCGTCCGCCACCCTTGCGAAAGGCCGTCCTGTGCAGTGGAATCTCGAAGTCGTGCCCGTCAGCGTCGAGGACGTCGACCGGGCGAAAGCGTTCTACGCCGACCAGGTCGGGTTCCACCTCGACCTCGACGTGCGGATCAGCGACGAGATGCGCATCGTGCAGCTCACCCCGCCCGGCTCGCACAGCAGCATCCAGCTCAAGACCGGCCCCACCCGCCTGGAAGGGCTGCAGCTCGTCGTCGACGACATCGACGCAGCCCGTGCCGAACTCGCCGAGCGCGGCGTGGACGTCAGCCCGGTGTCGTATTTCGAGGACGGGGTCCGGCTCGAGGGCCGCGGCGGGGAGTGGAACTCGTTCGTCTTCTTCACCGACCCCGACGGCAACACCTGGGTCATTCAGGAACGCCCATCGACCAGCTGACTCCGGCGGTCGTGGTCGCGGCGGTCGCGATCTGCGCGGCAGTCTCCGTGGCCGCACTCCGCACGTTCGGGGTCGTCTCGTTCGCGCGGCCGGCGCTGGCGATCCTCCGTGGGGCTGTTCAGCTCGGGGTGCTCGCGGTGATCCTCTCGGGAGTCATCGCGGACATCCGCTGGGTCCTGCTCTTCCTGGTCGTCATGTGCGGTGCCGCGGTGCTCACCGCGGCCGGCCGCCTCGGACGCTCCCGGCGCACGGTCCTCGCCGTCACCGCGGCGATGGCGGCCGGCGTCGCGGTGAGCGCCGGGATCGTCTTCGGTCTCGGGGCCGTCCCGTTCACTGGCCGCTACGTCCTCGCGGTCGGCGGGATCCTCATCGGCGGCGCGATGACCGTCGCGACCGTCACCGGCCGAGCGCTGGCCGCGACGCTCGCCGACCGCTGGGACCAGGTCGAGGGCTGGCTGGCTCTCGGCGCCCGGCCGCGGCAGGCCACGCTCGGCCTGGCGCGAGAGGCGGCCTGGACCGGGCTCGTGCCGCTGACCGACCAGACGAGGACCACGGGGCTCGTCGTCCTGCCCGGCGCGTTCATCGGCGCCGTCTTCGGCGGACTCTCGCCCGTGGCGGCGGGCGTCTTCCAGATCGTCGTGCTCGCGGGCCTGATCGCATCCGGGTCGATCGTCGCCGTCGTGCTCCTGACGATCCTCCGCGGCGACGTCGCCAGGCCTCGACCCTGACGAGCCGTCAGCTGAGGGCCCGCCGTCGGGCGATGCGGCGCCGGAGGGGCGGCGGTGACGACGCGCGCTCGGTGTGCAGCCGGACCGCGAGCGGCGCCCAGACGATCAGCGCCACTCCGGCGCCCAGGAGCAGTCCGCCGACGGTGTCGGAGATCCAGTGCGCTCCGAGGTAGGTGCGGCTGAGCATCATCGCGACCGTGTAAAGGGCTCCGGCGATGCGGACCCACCACAGCGGGAAGACGATCGCGAGGACCATCGCGGTCGTGGCGGCGTTCGCGCTGTGGCCGGAGGGGAACGAGCCGAAGTCGGCGTTCACGAGGATCTCCAGCGGCCGCGGACGACCGACAGCGTTCTTGAGGATCTGCACCAGCAGCCCGCTCAGCGGCGCGGCGATCGCGAAGTACGTCGCCGCCCACCGACCCCGCCAGACCAGCAGCCACACGAACACGACGAGCGGAATCACGATCGTGCCGACGATCCCGCCGCCGAGGCCGTTCATCACCAGCGACGGCACCAACCAGAACGTCGACCGGTGCTCGATGATCTCGTTCATCCACGCGGTGTCGAACCCGAACGGCTTGTCGTGCTCCCGGTAGAAGATCAGCGCGGCCAGAAGTCCCGTGAGCAGCACCGCGAGGCCCGCCGAGATCAGCGGCCAGCGTCGCGCCGCCCGATAGGCGATCGCACCGTCTGTCGCGGGTTCCCGGTTCGGCATCAGTGTCGTCCTCGTCTCCCGACGCGGAGCGCGCCGAAGGAGTTCACGCTACGAACGAGCGGCCTGTGGCGGCGGAGGATTCCCCTGCATCCGTTGTGAAAGCACAGAACCTCAGCCCCTCAGCCGGGCATCGACCTGAACGCGTTCGGGACCTCCGGGTCGTTGTGAGCAAACACAACACAGCACGGCGCATCCCGAGCCGCCGCCCCCGTCCCGGCTGCGACTCTGCGGGCATGGACACTTCAACGACGACGACCCGCTTCCCGGTGCACCGGCTGCTCAGCAAGGTCCCCGAGGTCACGATCTGGTTCTGGATCATCAAGATCCTCTGCACCACCGTCGGCGAGAGCTTCGCCGACTGGATCGACATGGTTCTCGGCGTCGGCCTCATCACGACCGCCGTGATCTTCATCATCGTCACCGCAGTCGTGCTCGCGATCCAGATGCGGCTGCGCCGCTACCTGCCCGCCGCGTACTGGCTGACCGTCGTCGTCATGAGCGTCACCGGCACCCTGCTTACCGACATCCTCACCGACCAGCTCGGCGTGCCCCTCTGGGCCAGCTCCCTCGTCTTCTCCGTGCTGCTCGCGATCGTGTTCAGCGTCTGGTACTCGAAGGAGCGCACCCTCTCCATCCACAGCATCGACACCACCCCGCGCGAGGCGTTCTACTGGCTCACCGTCCTCGTCACCTTCGCGCTCGGCACCGCCCTCGGCGACTGGACCCTCGAGCTCACCGGCTGGGGCCCCGGCGTCTCGATCCTCCTGCCCCTCGCCCTGATCGCCATCGTCACGGGCCTCTGGCGCTACGGAGCGAACCCCGTCCTCGCGTTCTGGATCGCCTACATCCTCACCCGCCCCCTCGGCGCCAACATCGGCGACTGGCTCGGCCTCTCCCCCGACGAGCAGGGCCTCGGGCTCGGCACCTTCGTCACCAGCATCATCTTCCTGCTCGCGATCCTCGCAACGGTCGTGTACCTCTCCCTCAGCAGGGCCGACGTCGACAAGGGCACGGCCGAGCACCACACCCCGCCCGTCGCTCGGGAGCGACGCTCGCTCGTCGCGTTCGCGGTCCTCGCCGTCGCTGTCGTCGGACTGCTCGCCTTCACCAACAGCCAGCCGCACACCACCCCGGCACCCGAAGGCGCGGCCCCGGCCTGCGACACGTCGGGAACACTGTCCGCAGCCGACGCAGAGGCGTCGGTGCAGACCGACTTCCCGACCGCCGACGTGCAGAACTTCCAGACGATCACCGCCGACACCCTCGCCCTCGTCACCAGCGGCGACCAGGCCGGCGCGAAAGCCCGAGCCACCGACCTCGAGACCGCCTGGGACGACGCGGAGCCCGCACTGAGCGCCGCGAACTGCCAGACCTGGACCTACGTCGACCAGCAGATCGACCCCGTCCTCTCCTCCGTCCGCTCCAGCAGCCCCGACCCGGCCGCCGAGACGACGCGCATCCAGGAGCTGCTGACCACCCTCGCCGGGAAGTAGAAAGGCCGGAGCGAGAGACCTCCTCTTCCACGAACCGCCCCCGGTGCCCCGCTTCCCTCCCTGGGACGCCGGGACGCCGGGGGCGTTCTGCGTCCAGCCGGTCGACGCCCTTCCGCCTCGGACACCGAAGTGTCGAGGCCGGCTCTATCCCGTTACCCCGACGACGACCGGACGAGGAGCACTCCGGCGCAGTAGCTGCGCACCGAAGAGCGTCCCGACCACGACGAGGTACCCGAGCCAGGCGGCGAAGCGGGCGGCGCTGGGATCGGGCGCGACGTTGAAGATTCCTGCCAGGACGACCCCGTACCAGCTCGTCGGCGGGATGAGCGACGACATGTCGAACAGTGCATTCCCCTCTCCGGAGATGAGGCCGGCCTCCTGGAAATCGTGCACGGCGTAGCCGAGCACGCCCGCCGCGACGATCACCAGGAACCATCCAGTCCACGCGAAGAAGCGGCCCAGATCGATCCGGACGAAGCCGAACGACAGGACGACGGCGAGGACCGCCGCCGTGAGCAGACCGAGGACCGCGCCCCACGCCGCGGCTCCAGCGTCCTGATTCGAAGACACGGCCGCCCACAGGAAGAGTGCCGTCTCGACGCCCTCACGCGCGACGCTCACGAAGCCGAGGACCGCGACCCCGAGAGCACCGCCCGCGATCGCTACTCGTCCCTCGAGATCGCCCTTCAGGGTGCGGGCGTTGCGCGCCATCCAGAAGATCATCCACGTCACCAGAGCCACCGACAGGACCGACAGCGTCCCACCGAGGATCTCCTTCGCCTGAAAACTGAGACCGTACGGACCCCACGTCAGCGCCGCGCCAACTCCGAGCGAGACGGCGATCGCGAAAGCGACGCCGAGCCACAATGCAGGGATCAGGTGCCGGCGGCCGGTTTTCGTCAGCGCGGCGATCAGGATGCCGGCAACGATGCCCGCTTCGAGGCCCTCCCGAAGAGCGATCAGATAATTCGAAAGCACGCAGCATCACCTTTCACCGGAAGTTTGGTGAGGCTTACCTTAGAAATTGACGCTGCCATTGGAGCTGGCACGCCGCCGTGAACCGCTGTACATCCACACAACGGCTTTCGACCTGTTTTCGCCTCGAATTCCTTGCATCTCACCGATGTTCGCGTCGGTTTCGTGCATCGACGGCATAGCGCACCGCGCGTCGTTGCGGCGTCATCGTGGAGAACCACCCGGCGCGACGACCGGGGGCTTGAGCGGAGGCAAGGCCCGCAGCTTCAGTGATGCGGAACCGGCGGGGTCTGTGGGTGGAGGGCTGTAACGGGTCTGGTCACGAAACATCGCCCAGATCACGTTGATTCGTCGCCGAGCGAGAGCGATCAGTGCTTGCTTGTGAGACTTGCCTTCCTGTCGCTTGCGTTCGTAGAACGAGCGGGAGACTGGGCAGTTTCTCGAGGCTATGAATGCCGCCTGGAAGCAGGCGTTCAGCAGACGTCGGTCGTCGCGGCGGGGCCGTCGGCTCCCCCGAAGACCAGCAGGGAGCGCCCGGTCGTGACGGTCCAGGTCTGCACGAGCGCGGTGCGGACGGAGAAGACGGCGACGATGAGCAGGACCGCTCTCGCCACCCGGAACACGCGCGGCCGCTCGCGGACCGGTCCGCTGGGGATGACACTCGTCACGATGCGCCCCTTATCGATCGTCGATGTTATCGAGTATCGATACCACGCACGCCGGGCCGCCGATGTCGAGCCGCCGCGCACCGACCGAGGAGACGGCGGGAGGGGTGGTTGCCCGAGGCGAGGAGCCCGATCTAGCGTGGAGGGATGTCGGATGCGAGGGAGCGCGCCGCCCGGTACCGGGCCGGCGCAGCGGGCGAGGAGGAGTCGGAGCAGCCCGCCCTGCCGGAGGATCCGCTCGAGCGGGCGGCGTTCGTCGAGACGGCGATCCAGCTCGCGATCCGCCGCGGCGACTTCGACGACCTGCCGGGATCGGGGAAGCCGCTCCCGGACCTGGGCGCGGCCCACGACCCGGACTGGTGGATCCGCCGCAAGATCGAGCGCGAGAACCTCACCGGGATCGGCCCGGCCGCCTTCCTCCTCCGCGCCGAGGACCGCGCACTCGACGAGCGCCTCGACCGGCTGCACCGCGAGGAGGAGGTGCGCGCCGAGCTCGCCGACTTCAACACGCGGGTGATCGAGGCGCGCCGGCAGCTGCTGGGCGGGCCGCCCGTCGTCACACCCCTCCGGGACGTCGACGAGGAGGTCGCCGCCTGGTCGCAGCGGCGCGCCGCCCGCACAGCCGCGGCCGAGGCCCGGGCGGCCGCCGAGCCGGAGCGGCCCCGCCGCTGGTGGTCGCGGCGGCGCTGACGTCCCCGCAAACCGGACAGACCTGCCCCTCTCACTGGGGTCCCGCCCCGGGAAACCGGGCGGGAGCGCGCCTCCGAATCATGCGTGCACATCGAGTCGACCGGAGTCCGCATGCTCACCGCCACCACTCCCGCACGCCTCCCGAGGGTCCGCACCTCGACCCTCGCCGCGCCGCCGCTCGCACTGCTCGAGCCCGACTCGGACCGGATGCTCGTCATCCGCGCCGCGGAGGGCGACGACCGCGCGTTCGCCACCATCGTCCGCCGCTACACCGCGCTGCTCCGCGCGACGGCCGCCCGCACCCTCCGCAGCAGCGCCGACGTCGACGACGTGGTGCAGGAGACCTTCCTCGCGGCGTGGACCCACGTGGACAGCGTGATCGACGGCGAGACCATCGCCGGCTGGCTCGTCACGACCGCCCGCCGCCGCAGCGTCGACCGGCTCCGCTCCAGCGTCTCGCGGCTGCGCGCCGAGCTGGACGACGAGTTCCCCGCCTCCGCCGCCGACGACCCGGAGCACGCCGCGCACTGCGGGTCCCTCGCCGCCGACGCCAACCGGGTGCTCGCCGCGATGCCCCCGGCCCAGCGCCGCTGCTGGGAGCTGCGCCAGCTGGAGCAGTGCAGCTACGACGCGATCGCGCACGAGCTGGGCCTCTCGACCTCGACCGTCCGCGGGCTGCTCGCCCGCGCCCGCGGGACCCTCCGCACGGAGCTCGCCCACTGGCGCTGATCCGCGCGACGCACCTCAGCGCAGGAGAACCGGCCCCGCGCCGATCCGCAGCCGGAACAGCGAGTACGGGTACGTCCGCAGATCCGTGCCGCCCTGGTAGTCGGCCTGGCGGTGCAGCTGGTTCGCGGTGACGTACAGGTGCTCGTCCGTCGCGATCGACATCGTGTCGGGCCAGAGCAGCCGCTCGTCGTGCACGATCGTCTCCATCGTGCCGTCGGGGCGGCGGCGGACGATCGCGTTGTTCTCGTAGCTCGTGGCGTAGAAGCGGCCCGACGCATCCGTCTCGAGGCCGTCCGCTCCCCCGCCCTTGTCGCCCTCGTCGACGACGGTCGCCGCGACGTCCTCGTCCGGTGCCGACCGGTCGACCAGGGCCGCCGTCGCCACGCTGAACCAGCGGCGGGAGGCGAGCGGGCAGTACCAGAGGCGCTCGCCGTCGGCCGAGATCGCGATGCCGTCGGCGCCCATCGTCACCGGCTGCGGGTCGCCGTCGGCCGGGCGCTTCATCAGCACGCGGCCCTCGGCCATCGGCACGAGCTCCGGAGGAGTGAGCGCCTTCGTGCTCGGGTGGTCGTGCAGGCGGCGCCAGGCGGTCCCCGTCTCGAGGTCGACGACGATGATCCCGTTCGGGCCGGAGTCGGCCGAGTCGGTGATGTAGGCGATGCCGCGCCGCAGGTCGAAGCGCACGTCGTTGAGGTAAGTGGTCGGCAGGGCGACGTCCGGCTCGAGGACGATCACCTGCTCGACGGTGTCGGTCGCGAGGTCGACGCGGACGAGCTTGGGTCCGCCCTTCTGCGTCGGCTCGAACATCGGGCTGCCGGTGTCGAGGATCCAGAGCCGGTCGGCCGGGTCGACGACGATGCTCTGCACCGAGACGAGGGCGCCGGCGTCGTCGATTCCCGACGGCGTGTTCCAGGCCTCGTCCGGATAGGGCACCGCCGCTCCGTCGCGCAGCTCCACGACCGTGGCCGGGACCTCGTCTCCCCACTTCGGGAAGTTCACGAAGATCCGCCCGGTGTGCGAGACGCTGACGCCGGTGGGCATCGGCCCGCTGGTGAAGGCGTGCACGAGCTCCAGCTCGCCGAGCGGCTCGTCGACCGGGCGCGTGGCGCGGGTGTCGTCGGTCGGTCCCCAGAATCCCATGGTGCTCTCGCTGTCCTCCCGCCGGCGCGGGCTCGTGGCGGTCTCGGTGCCGGTCGGGTGCGGAGTCGGTGCCCGTCGCGACCGGTGCTCCTCATCCTGCGCGCCGGCGCCGGGCGGTGGGGAGGAGGTGGCGGACGAGGCGGCGAGCGCCTACCATCCGGACGCCGCGGGCGTGCGCGGGCGACCGATGCCGTCCGCCTGCGCCGTCCCCCTCCGCCCGCCGGCCGTCCGCTTCCGGACATGACCGCTAGAGGGCGTTGCCACCGCGGCCGCTCACCTGCCACGGTCGCAGAGTGACCGACGACGGTCCACCGATCAGAAGGACCGAGGCCCGCCCATGGACGACTCCTCTTCGACCGAGACCGGCACGAGCGAGATGACGCCCGAGGTGCTGGCCGCGTTCAGCGACGCCTGGACCCGCCACGACCTCGAAGCGCTGATGAGCCACATGACCGACGACTGCGTCTACGGCGCGTCCGTCGGCCCCGAGCCCGGCCGCACCTGGACGGGGAAGGAGCAGGTCCGCGAGGGATTCGCTCTCATGCTCGCCTTCGACACCGGACAGGAGCGGCACGAGGAGGGGGCTCCCCTCATCGCCGGGACGCGCGGCGCGGCCACCTGGTCCTTCACCGGGACCGGCCCCGACGGCGGACCCCAGGTCACGCGGGGCTGCGACATCTACGAGTTCCGCGGCGGGAGGATCGCCCGCAAGGACGCGTTCCGGAAGGTCTACCGGGCGGACGAGGAGTAGTCCGCGTCGGAGCCCCTCGCCCAGCGGAGCCGGGGCGGCGTCCTCCGGCCCGCTGGCCCCGCGCCTCCCCGGTCGCGCAGACTGGATCGATGGCAGCGGCGTCGGCACCGGTCGGATGGGGACGTCTGCCCGCCGTCTCGTGGCTGAGGGTGCGCGCCTTCACGCGGCACCGCGTCCTCGCCGTCCTGGCCTTCCCGACCGCGCTGCTCTCGCTCACGCCCTCCGTGATCCGCCGCGCCGCCCACGAGACGGCCGACCGGAACGGCCTGGTCGTGTTCGGGCGCTACCGGCCGGTCGCCGACGCCCTCGCGAGCATCGCCGTCACCGTCCCGGTCGTCCTCCTGGGCATGGTGGCGGCCCTGTTTGTCGCGCTCTCGGATCCGCTGGGCGCGGTCCTCGTCCTCGCGGCGCTCCTCGGCGGAGCCGTGGGGGCCGGGGCCCTGCTCGTCGGGACCCCCCTCACCGCAGCCGTCGGCGCGGAGACGCCCCCCGGGCGGCGGTGGACGGTGACGGCGCTCTCGCAGCGCCCCGGGACCCGCCTGTCGGCGCTGCTCGCGACGCGGGAGCTGCTGACCACGGTCCCCGCGGGAGGCGTCGTCGTGGCGGTCGCCGCCGAGGAGCGGCTGGCGGACAGCTACTCGCGCCTCGGCTCCTCCCGAGGACGCGGCCTGCGGGTCTTCCGGCAGGTCTGACCGGCCTCCTCCCGGATCGCGGGGCGGAAGCCACCGGCGGCTCGGTACGGTGGGGCTCGTGCAGTGCGGCTGAGGCCTCCCCGGTCCCCGTCACTCCGGCCCGCTCCCTCCGGCCCGCTCGGGCGCGATCGAAAGGCTCCCCGTGTCCGCACTCCTCCCCCTGCAGGGCAGGACCGCTCTCGTCACCGGCGTCTCGCGGCGACGCGGCATCGGATTCGCCGTCGCCGCGAAGCTCGCCTCCCTCGGCGCGCACCTCGTCGTCCACCACCACCGCCCTCACGACTTCGACCCCCCCTGGGGAGGCGACGACCTCGACGCGGTCCGGTCCGAGCTCCGCGCGCACCTCACGGAGGGCGCACGGTTCGCCGACGTCGCCGCGGACCTGGCCGACCCCTCCACCGTCCCCGGTCTGATCGCCACCGCAGCCGGCCTGACCGGGACCCTGGACGTCCTCGTCTGCAACCACGCGAAGAGCGGCGACGACGGCAGCATCCTCGACATGACGCCCGAGCGGCTCACCGCGTTCTGGGACGTGAACACCCGCTCCACCCTCCTGCTCACCGCGGAGTTCGCGCGGCTCCGGGCACCGCGTTCCGACGGACCCCGCAGGCCCGGCGACCGGATCGTCGGGGCCGGGCCCTACCCGCGGGCACAGGGGCACGTGTTCTGGATGACGTCCGGCCAGATCCACGGCGCGATGCGAGGAGAGGTCGCCTACGCCGCGAGCAAGGCCGCCCTCGCCGGCGTCACCGCCACGGTCGCCGCCGAGCTCCTGGAGCTCGGGATCGTGCTCAACACGATCGATCCCGGTCCGGTGAACACCGGCTACCTGGACCCGGAGACCACGGACCGCTCACTCGAGGATCTCGAGGAGCACGTCGCGAGCACGCCCTTCGGCCGCGTCGGCACGCCGGCGGACCCCGCGGAGCTGATCGCGTGGCTGGCCACCTCGGCGGGCAGCTGGGTCGTCGGGCAGGTGCTCACGACCGACGGCGGGTTCAGCCTGTGACCGGAGCGGCGGCCCGCCGGCTCCGGTACGGGCGAGCCCGGCCGGGAACCGTCCGGCGACGACGACCGGCGGGCCGGACCCCGGGATGATGGACGCATGGGATCGCGTCGGGCCGGAGTGCTGTGGGTGGTGAGCGCGCTCGTCTACGTGGGCGCCGAGGCGGTCGCCGCGTCCGCGTTCCCGGGCTACAGCTACGCGCGGAACTACATCAGCGATCTCGGCGTGCCGGAGGTCGGCGTGTTCCAGGGGCGAGAGATCGACTCGCCGCTGCACGCGGTGATGAACGCCGGCTTCCTCCTCGAGGGCGCGCTCTACCTCGCGGCCGCCGTCGCGACCGTGCGGCTCGTCCGTGGAGGACCGCAGCGGCTCTACCTCGCGCTCGCGGTCGTCTACGCGGTCGGCATCGCGATGGTGGGGATCGTGCACGGCAGCGAGGCGAGCGCGCAGAGCGGGCTCGGCTGGATGCACGGGCTCGGCGCCGCGATGGCGATCATCGCCGGCAACGCCGCGTCGATCCGCTCCGGCGTCTCCGCTCGCCGCGGCACCGCACCCTGGGCGTCGGCACCGCTCGGCCTCGCGCTCGGCACGATCGGCCTGCTCGCCCTCCTGATGCTCCAGCTCGACACGCGGCTCCCCGGCCTCGATCTGCTGCCGGACGGCGTGTGGGAGCGCCTCTCCGTCTACACGATCACCGGGTGGCAGCTCGCGACGGGCGTCCGGCTGCTGCTCGGCGGTCACTCCGCGGGCAGCGAGGCGCCGATCCGGTAGAAGCGGTCGGCCGTCACGGCGAAGACGTCGCGCCGCTCCGCCGGGGAGAGTGCCGCGGTGAGCTCGTCGAACGCGGCGTAGAGCTCGGACTCGTCGCCCATCCGCCCGTCGTGACGCGGCTCGTCCCGATCCCGGCCGGCACCTCGCAGCAGGGCGAGCTCAAGCACCCGGGGCGGGGCCGCTCGCGAACCCGGATCGGGCGCCTCCCGCCGGAAACGCGCGCGAAACAGCGGAGGCCTACGGTCGGGAGCGTCCCCGCCGCCCCGGCCGCTCCCTGGAGGATCCGCATGCCCCGCCCCGCCTTCCCCGCCCCGCCCAGCGCCGAGCTGCACATCCACCTCGAGGGCACGATCGAGCCCGAGCACATCGTCGAGATGGCGCGCCGCAACGGAGTCGCCCTGCCGACCGAGGACCTCGACGCCCTCCGCGCGCGGTACTCCTTCACGGACCTCGCGTCGTTCCTGGAGCTGCACTACTCGAACCTCACCGTGCTGAAGACGGAGCGGGACTTCTTCGAGCTCGCGACCGGCTATCTCGACCGGGCGCAGAAGGCGAACGTCCGCCGCGCCGAGATCTTCTTCGACCCGCAGACGCACCTCGGCAACGGCGTCGCGCTCGAGACCGTCATGACCGGGATCACCCGCGCGCTCGGTCGGAGCGAGGAGACCCACGGGATCTCGACGGACCTGATCATGTGCTTCCTCCGCGACCTGGGCGCCGACGCCTCCGACGCGATGCTGACGGCGATCCTCCCCTGGCGCGAGCACATCATCGGCGTCGGGCTCGACTCGAACGAGGTGGGCTTCGGTCCGGAGCTGTTCGTCGACGTCTACGCGCGCGCCGCGGCGGAGGGACTGCGCCTGGTCGCGCACGCCGGCGAGGAGGGCGGGCCCGAGACGGTCGCGGCCACCGTCGAGCTGCTGAAGGTCGAGCGGATCGACCACGGGATCCGCGCGATGGAGGACCCGGAGGTCGTCGCGATGCTCCGCGAGCGCCGCATCCCGGTGACGGTGTGCCCCCTGTCGAACGTGGCCCTGCGCGCCGTGGACACGATGGCCGGCCACCCGCTGCCCGCGATGCTCCGCGAGGGACTCGTCGTGACGGTCTCGAGCGACGACCCGCCCTACTTCGGCGGCTACGTGGACGAGAACTACCGCGCCCTGGTCGAGGAGCTGGGGGTGGACGACGCGCAGCTCGAGCGCCTGGCGCTCAACTCCTTCGACGCGGCGTTCATCACGGAGGAGGACCGCGAGCGCTGGCAGGCGGAGGTGCGCGAGCACTTCGCGCGGTGAGCAGGCCGTGGACCGGAGAACGACCGTTCCCACCCCCCTCCCCGGGCGCTGAGCCTCCGTTGTGCGGGCGCACGCCTCCGCACCCGCCCTACGCTGGCCGGATGACCCGCCCCGACGGCCCGTGATGAGCTGGGTGCTCCTCACCGGCGCGATCCTCACCGAGGTGACGGCGTCGCTCGCCCTCCAGGCCGCCATCGAGTCGCCGGGCTGGTACGCCCTCGTGGTGGCGGGCTACCTGTCGGCGTTCGTGCTCCTCAGCCGGGTGCTCAAGGCCGGCATGCCGATCGGAGTCGCGTACGGCGTGTGGGGTGCGTGCGGAGTCGCGCTCACGGCGGTCCTCGCGGCCGTGCTCTTCGGACAGCCGCTGACGGGCGTGATGACGATCGGGCTGGTGCTGATCATCGCGGGCGTGCTGATGGTCGAGATCGGGTCGCAGCGGGCGCAGGCCGCGCGCCGAACGGTGCGCTGATGGCCTGGCTGCTGCTCTCGGGCGCGATCCTCACCGAGGTCGCCGCGACGATGAGCCTCAAGCCCGCGACGGACGGCCGGAAGCGGTGGTACGTCGTGGTCGGAGTCGGCTACGTCGTCGCGTTCTCGCTGCTGGCCGGGGCGCTCGCGCAGGGCATGCCGATCGGGGTCGCCTACGGGATCTGGGCGGCCGTCGGAGTCGCATTGACCGCGGTGCTCGGGCGCTGGCTGTTCCAGGACCCGCTGACCTGGACGATGCTCGGCGGGATCGGCCTGATCATCACCGGCGTGCTGCTGGTGGAGCTCGGGCACTGACCGTCAGCGGTTGTCGCGGCGGTAGCGCGCCTCCCGGCCGGCGATGTGGAGGCCGAGCCCGGTGACCGCGACCGCGAAGGCGACCAGCACACCGACGAACGCGATCTCGTCGCCCGCTCCGACCGCCACGGCCGCGACGGCGAGCCCGATCAGCGCGAGAGCGATCACCACGGCGCCGACGATCTCGAGAGGGCTCCATACGGTCACTGCTCCATCGTGCGCGCGGAGCGGCGCGCGGGCAAGGGGCGGCAGGCGAACAGGACACGACGTCCCTCCGACCACGGAGGTCCGCGCGCGTCACCGCACGCGACGTCTCCGCTCGGGCGTCGGCCTGCGGATCGCGGAGCTCGTCCGAGGGCGGGCCGCGGTGCGAGCCCGCTCCGTCCGTCCCCGCCGGAACGCCATCTCGACGATGTGCTCGGGCTCGATCGTGCCCTCGAGGTGGATGTGC